>NZ_PENY01000018.1:0-276062 GCF_003144445.1 Proteus sp. TJ1640 | reverse complement strand
GTAGCGATACGTTGAGCTAACCAGTACTAATGAACCGTGAGGCTTAACCTGACAACACCGAAGGTGTTTTGTCTGAGAGACGAAGATTAATGAAGTAGGCTTGTTTAAGATTGAATATTGCTGGTTATGACGAGAAATCAAAGTAACGAGTAGTAATACAGAATTTGCTTGGCGGCCATAGCGCAACGGTCCCACCTGATCCCATGCCGAACTCAGAAGTGAAACGTTGTAGCGCCGATGGTAGTGTGGGGTCTCCCCATGTGAGAGTAGGGAACTGCCAGGCATCAATTAAAGCGTTAATGTTAAATAACATTAATCGCGAAAAGAATACGCGGAGCGGTAGTTCAGTTGGTTAGAATACCTGCCTGTCACGCAGGGGGTCGCGGGTTCGAGTCCCGTCCGTTCCGCCAACTATTTAGGGGCGTAGTTCAATTGGTAGAGCACCGGTCTCCAAAACCGGGTGTTGGGAGTTCGAGCCTCTCCGCCCCTGCCAATTACCAATTAAGTAATAACAAAATTTATACTTCTTTGTAGCCCAGTTAATTAACTGGGCTTTTTGTTATCTATTCTCAATATTTATTCCACTATATTCCCATCGATTGATCTATCAATATGCTGATTTTACTAACATTTATCAATAATATTTCCTGTAATATGTAATGAAAATTCTAGAGTAAAGCTTAATTCCAAGGGTGATTTGTTAATGCTATGAATACATATAGAATGGATTTAAGCTTTATTGATGATTTACCGGTTGTTTTAATAATTGTTGTATCAATACTTGTTGATCACTAGTATTTAGCCAAACCGCAAATAAAGGTTTTTGAATAATTTCTGTTGAGGCTGGTGCTAGATCTGAATAGAGATCGAGCCAATGTGTAGGTAGGAATGCAACTGCTTGTGTTGTTTTCATTAACTGATAAGCAACCATTGCAGAATTAGTGGTTAAAATAGGGTCAATCTTTTGCACTTCACTATTAGGAAGAAAAGGCTGAAAATCAGCACTCCATTCAATTTTGATAAATTGTACTATTTTCTCTGTTTTATTTGATGCTATTTTCATCAATTGAAAAGTAATATCACCAATAATTTTACTTTCTAATTCATCCATCTTGGGTGCTTCAGTTGTAAAAAGAAGGTCTAGTTCTCTTGCATGAAGTTGTTTTACAAGAGACTGCCGTGTAGAGACTCTAGATTCGATTCTAAGCTCTTTTCTTTCTAAATAAGACTCCTGTAACCAAGATGTTAGATATGCTTCCCAGAGTGATGCTGTGGCGCCAATTGATAGCTCTGAATGTTGAGAAGCATGGCTAATCTCTTTTTTAGCAAGAAGCCATGTATTCATTAACGATTCAGCATAGGGGACCAGCCTTTCACCCGCGGCAGTTAAACGAATGTTATTACGATGGCGAGTAAACAGATTTGTGCCTAATTGTGTTTCCAATTGTCGTATTCTAAAACTAACCGCAGACTGCGTTAAATAAAGAGATTCAGCGGCTCGTCCAAAGTGTCTAGTCTTACTGACTTCCAAAAAGGTTTTCAGTAATTCGGTATCCACATCTATCTCCAAAAAAATTTGTCGTTACGATTTAAATATTTTGTTTTACAGAACCGCATGACTATCTAATACTCCGCGCCATAAGTATGACGATAGAGAATTAGGAGTGTGTCAGATGGCAGAAAGTTTTATCACGACTAATCGTTTTTTTGACAATAAACATTATCCGCGTGGTTTTTCTCGTCATGGCGATTTCACTATCAAGGAATCCCAGATATTGGAACGTCATGGTCAAGCCTTTAATGAGCTTGATTTAGGCAAACGAGAGCCTATAACTGAAGCGGAAAAATTATTTGTTGCCATGTGTCGTGGCGAACGAGAAGCAGCAACAATCGAAGAAAAAATTTGGAAGAAATATACTAGTCGTATAAGTCGTCCAAAACGTTTTCATACATTATCGGGTGGAAAGCCACAGCTCGATCCATCTGATGACTATACCGATTCTGATGATTAATATCATTAGTTTTAGTAAAAAGGAGCGTTTTTTCGCTCCTTTTATTTACCCATCTAATTGTTTTTGTAAATAGATCATTAATCTATCCATTGCACGAAAACTTAAAGCTTCAATCAAGTGATTTCTCTGTATTTTCTCTTCATTTTCGAGATCTGCAATAGTCCTCGATACTCTTAAAATTTTGTGCCAAGCTCGTATCGATAGTCCTAATTTATTAAGCGTATCTTCAAGAAAAGTGGCATCACTGGTATTTAATGAGCAATAGCTTTCAATCTCTTTTCCAGTTAGATAAGTATTCACTTTTCCACATCGTAAAAATTGTCTTTCTCTAGCCTTTAGAACTCGTTCTCTAATTGTTGAACTATTTTCAGTGGTAAATGTAGGATGAATAAGCGAACCTTGAGGAAGAAGTGGCATTTCGACAGATAAATCAAACCTATCTAAAAAAGGTCCAGAAACCTTGCTTAAATAGCGCAGGATCTGTTTTATTGGTACTCGATTATGATTACCTTGATAATGCCCTGTTGGGCTTGGGTTTAATGCACCGACCAATAATACATTAGCAGGGTAGCTTATTTTAGCTTTTGCGCGTGAAATAGTAATTTCTCTAGCGTCTAGAGGTTCACGTAATGCATCAAGTACACGACGCTCAAATTCTGGCAATTCATCTAAAAATAAAATACCGTGATGCGCTAATGTAATTTCTCCTGGTTTAGGAAGAGAACCACCTCCCGTTAAAGCGACAGCAGAGGAAGTGTGATGTGGGGCTCTAAATGGTCTTGTAGGCCACTTTCTTTCATTAAATGTCAGACCTCTTAAGCTACTAATGATTAATACATCAAGTGCTTCTTTAGCCGTTAAAGGGGGAAGAAGCGTACTTATCCTTTGTGCTAACATTGTTTTTCCTGTTCCTGGAGGTCCAAGAAATAAAATATTGTGATTTCCTGCTGCTGTAATTTCTGCTGCTCTTTTTGCATTATTTTGACCAATTATATCGCTCATATCTTTATTATCTTGATTTTCAATTTCATCGTTAATAATAAAGCTTTCTGTTTCAATTAATGGCGTATTATTTTCTAGATGATGACAAATTTCTAAAAGATGAGAGGCTAATAAAGCAGATCTATTGGGTAATAATGAAACTTCAGTCTGATGTTCTATTGATACAATGCATATTCGATGATCTTTTGAAGCGCTAAGGATTGAAGGAATAACAGCATTAACTCGTTGTAATTTTCCAGAAAGTGCAAGTTCTCCAATAAACTCATAACACTCTAATTTATCTGATTTTAATTGCTCAGATGCAATTAATATTGCTAGTGCAATAGGTAAATCATAACGTGCACCTTCTTTGGGTAAATCGGCAGGTGAAAGATTAATCGTTATTCTTTTTGCAGGATAAGTATATCCGCTATTAATTAATGCACTTCTTACTCTGTCTTTTGCTTCTTTTACGACAGTTTCAGGTAATCCAACTAATGTTAATCCGGGTAATCCCTGACTAATATGAGCCTCGATAGTAATAAGCGGAGCTGATATTCCTAAAGAGGCACGTGTATATATTATTGCTAATGCCATTTTTTATTCTCCATTATTTTTTTCTTTTTAAATTATTTTTTCTGTTGTGTTAAATGAAACATGAAATAAATGCGAGTTATCTCGAAATAAGCATAACTTATTGAAATATAATAATTAATTTTTTAAATAAATAATTTAATAAATTAATATAAATATAATGAAAAATATTATTGGTTTTTAACTTGAAATAATAAAATGCAATAGTAGAAAAAATGAAATAATGTGTTCTTTGTTGGCATTAATAACTAAAAAATAAATATTTTATAGATGAATACTCTGATGTGACTTTGTGGTATAAAAAATATATAAAATTCAGTATGTTAGATTTTTATTAAAAATAAACATTGTCAATTCTAAAATATCATGATAACTCTAAAAGGACAGAGTGAAAGAAAACACAACACAACATTACAAACATACATTTTAAATAAGAAAAGAAATTATAAAACTATGAATACTATCGTCCTAGTGATTAGCCTAATTATTGTCAGCGTGGTGGTGATTATTAACCCACCGTGCGGGGCTGCACTAGGACGAAGAAAGGCTAACTAAACTAGCCGGATCTCTTAAAAACCCCCGCACCGAAAGGCGCGGGGGTTTTTTTTGAGCTAGAGTTTGAAAAAGAGATGAAATAGAAAATAAATTTAAATTAAACAAGAAGTTAAAGTGGCAGGGTGAAAGAATGAATGGAGCACAGTGGTTAGTACAGGCATTACGAAAACATCAAGTCGAGACAGTCTTTGGTTATCCTGGCGGTGCGATCATGCCTGTTTACGATGCTCTTTATGATGGCGGTGTTGAACATATTTTATGTCGCCATGAACAAGGTGCTGCAATTGCTGCAATTGGTTTTGCTCGCGCTACGGGGACAACAGGTGTTTGTATCGCGACATCAGGCCCAGGCGCTACTAATGTTATCACTGGACTTGCTGATGCATTGTTAGATTCTGTGCCTGTTGTTGCTATCACTGGACAAGTTGCTTCCGATTTGATTGGTACTGACGCATTCCAAGAAATAGATGTTTTAGGTCTTTCATTGGCATGTACTAAACACAGTTTTTTAGTCTCATCTGTTGATGAATTACCTAGAGTGTTATCAGAGGCATTCTCTATAGCCTCTCAAGGTCGTCCCGGCCCCGTTTTAATCGATATCCCGAAAGATGTTCAATTAGCCGATGCTTCCCATTTATCAAATTATGAATTACCAGAAGAGCAAGAATTTCCTTACCCAACACAAGAAATAGCACAAGCTAAGCAGATGTTAGCACAGGCACAAAAACCTATTTTGTATGTAGGTGGTGGCGTTGCCATGAGTAATGCAGTGGAAACGTTAAGAGAATTTGTGAAGCAAACAGAAATACCCGTTGTTTCTACTTTAAAAGGGCTAGGTTGTGCTGATGCATCAAATGCCAACTATCTAGGCATGCTTGGTATGCATGGCACTAAAGCGGCAAATTATGCTGTTCAGCGTAGTGATTTATTAATTGCTGTTGGTGCACGTTTTGATGATCGCGTGACTGGGCGATTAAATACTTTTGCACCTAATGCCAAAGTTATCCATATCGATATCGACCATGCAGAATTAAATAAATTAAAACAAGCTCATGTTGCGTTATTGGGGGATGCTAAGGTGTTGTTGCCTGTTTTGTCTCAGCCATTATCTATCGCATCTTGGCAACAAGAAGTACAAGCATTAAAAGCAGAACATGCTTGGCGTTATGATCATCCGGGCTCTGCAATTTATGCCCCTTTATTATTAAAACAATTATCAGACGCCAAACCTAAAAATACCGTTGTGACAACAGATGTTGGTCAGCATCAAATGTGGTCGGCGCAACATATGACATTTGATGCACCTGAAAATTTTATTACTTCAAGTGGTTTAGGCACCATGGGATTTGGTATCCCTGCGGCCGTAGGCGCTCAAATTGCTAGACCTGACGCTTGTGTTATCTGCGTATCTGGTGATGGCTCTTTTATGATGAATGTGCAGGAACTGGGCACAATTAAACGTAAACAATTACCTATCAAATTAGTGTTATTAGATAACCAACGTCTTGGTATGGTTCGTCAATGGCAAGAGTTGTTTTTTGAACAACGTTATAGCGAAACAATTTTAACAGATAACCCTGACTTTGTTGCCTTAGCCAAAGCGTTTGATATCCCTGGGCAACGTATTACAGAAAAAGCACAAGTTGCTGATGCAATAAAATGTTTATTAGAGAGCGATGGTCCTTACTTATTACAGGTATCTATCGATGACGCAGAAAATGTCTGGCCTTTAGTCCCGCCGGGCGCAAGTAATGATGAGATGATGGAGAAATCAAAATGAACCAACACAATATCACAATTGAAGCCCGTTTTTGTCCAGAGATCTTAGAACGTATCCTGAGAGTTATTCGTCATCGTGGTTTTCATATATGCTCAATGAATATGAATATCACAGAGAGCAACAATATTAACTTAAGCCTGACGGTGAGTAGTCAGCGACCATTAGAACTTCTGTGCAGCCAGTTAACAAAATTAGCTGATGTTGCAGGTATTCAAGTATTACATCAACAGAAAGAAAAATTACGATTCATGAATGCACTAAGTGCCATGTAAGGATAAAAGAATGACAAAGCAAGCTGATTATATTTGGTTTAACGGTGAAATGGTTCCATGGGCTGAGGCAAAGGTTCATGTGATGTCTCACGCATTGCATTATGGTACTTCCGTATTTGAAGGTGTGCGTTGTTACAATTCTCATAAAGGTCCTGTGGTATTTCGCCATCGTGAGCATATGCAACGTTTACATGACTCAGCCAAAATCTACCGTATGCCTGTTGAGCAAAGTGTTGATGAGTTAATGGAAGCATGCCGTGAAACCTTACGTAAAAACAAATTAGTCAGCGCTTATATTCGTCCATTAGTTTTTATTGGAGATGTCGGCATGGGGGTTAATCCGCCGGCAGGTTATAAAACAGATGTAATCATTGCCGCATTCCCATGGGGAGCCTATCTCGGTGAAGAAGCTTTAGATAAAGGTATTGATGCAATGGTTTCTTCTTGGCATCGCGCTGCACCGAATACTATTCCAACTGCAGCAAAAGCTGGTGGTAACTATTTATCTTCACTATTAGTAGGAAGCGAAGCTCGCCGTCATGGTTATCAAGAAGGAATTGCACTAGATGTTCATGGTTATTTATCAGAAGGTGCAGGTGAAAACCTATTTGAAGTAAAAGATGGTGTTATTTTTACGCCTCCATTTACTTCATCAGCACTACCGGGGATCACGCGTGATGCCATCATCAAATTAGCAAAAGATCTCGGTTATGAGGTGCGTGAACAAGTACTTTCTCGTGAATCACTTTATCTTGCCGATGAAGTCTTTATGTCAGGTACCGCTGCAGAGATAACGCCAGTACGTAGTGTTGATGGTATTCAGGTAGGTATCGGGCGCTGTGGTCCTGTGACTAAATCAATTCAAAAAGCCTTCTTTGGACTGTTTACTGGTGAGACAGAAGATAAATACGGCTGGTTAGATCCAATCAATTCATAAGCATAATCAAATAAATTTATTTAGCGGGTAGATCGTTCCCTGCTCGCTTTTTTATCGCAGGAGTGTGAAAAATGCCTAAATACCGTTCAGCAACAACGACACATGGTCGTAATATGGCTGGAGCCCGTGCCTTATGGCGTGCAACGGGAATGACTGATGCTGATTTTGGTAAACCCATTATCGCTGTTGTGAACTCATTTACGCAATTTGTACCAGGTCATGTGCATCTGCGGGATTTAGGAAAACTCGTTGCTGAGCAAATTGAAGCAGC
Source organism: Proteus sp. TJ1640 (assembly GCF_003144445.1). Taxonomy (NCBI): domain Bacteria; kingdom Pseudomonadati; phylum Pseudomonadota; class Gammaproteobacteria; order Enterobacterales; family Morganellaceae; genus Proteus; species Proteus sp. TJ1640. The sequence goes on along the minus strand of NZ_PENY01000018.1, from coordinate 268,660 downwards.
GGGTGGTGTTGCTAAAGAATTTAATACCATTGCAGTTGATGACGGTATCGCAATGGGACACGGTGGCATGCTTTACTCTTTGCCATCGCGTGAACTTATTGCTGACTCTGTTGAATATATGGTTAATGCGCACTGTGCTGATGCGATGGTGTGTATCTCAAACTGCGACAAGATCACGCCAGGAATGTTAATGGCGTCTTTACGTTTGAATATCCCTGTTATTTTTGTTTCGGGTGGCCCTATGGAAGCGGGTAAAACGAAGCTTTCAGATCAGCTGATCAAATTAGATCTGGTTGATGCCATGATCCAAGGGGCGAATCCAAATGTCAGCGATGCTGATAGTGAGCAAATCGAACGATCTGCTTGCCCAACATGTGGATCGTGTTCGGGTATGTTCACCGCAAACTCCATGAACTGTTTAACAGAAGCACTGGGATTATCTCAGCCCGGAAATGGCTCATTATTAGCGACACATGCAGATCGTGAAACGCTGTTTATCAATGCAGGCAAGCGTATTGTTGAATTAACCAAACGCTATTATGAAAAAGATGATGAGTCTGCATTACCACGCAATATCGCTAAAAAAGAAGCCTTTGAAAATGCGATGATCTTGGATATTGCAATGGGTGGCTCAACAAATACGGTTCTGCATTTATTGGCTGCCGCGCAAGAAGGTGAGGTTGATTTCACCATGGAAGATATCGACAGACTTTCTCGCCAAGTACCTCATTTATGTAAAGTGGCACCAAGTACACAAAAATATCATATGGAAGATGTTCACCGCGCTGGTGGCGTTATGGGTATTTTAGGTGAGTTAGACAGAGCAGGATTACTCAATCGCAATGTTAATAATATCTTAGGGTTAAGTTTGCCAGAAACATTGTCGCAATATGATGTGATGTTAACACAAGACGAGCAAGTAAAATCGATGTTCAAAGCAGGCCCCGCAGGTATTCGTACAACGAAAGCTTTTTCACAAAATTGTCGTTGGCCAACTTTAGATACAGATCGTGAAAATGGCTGTATCCGTAGCAAAGAACATGCTTATAGCCAAGATGGTGGATTAGCCGTGCTATCAGGAAATTTAGCGGAAGATGGCTGTATTGTTAAAACGGCGGGTGTTGATGAAGATAACTTAATTTTTAGTGGTCCCGCAAAAGTGTATGAAAGCCAAGATGATGCAGTAGAGGCTATCTTAGGTGGCAAAGTCGTGGCAGGCGATGTGGTAATTATCCGCTATGAAGGCCCTAAAGGTGGTCCTGGTATGCAAGAGATGTTGTATCCAACCTCTTATTTAAAATCAATGGGATTAGGGAAAGCTTGTGCACTTATCACTGACGGGCGTTTCTCTGGTGGAACATCGGGCTTATCTATCGGGCATGTGTCACCTGAAGCGGCAAATGGTGGCGTGATTGGTTTAGTGGAAGAAGGCGATATTGTTTCTATCAATATTCCAACCCGCGAGATCTCATTAAAGGTGGATGATAAAACGTTATCAGCTCGTCGTGATGCACAAAATGCTCGCGGTAATAAAGCGTGGACACCACAAAATAGGCAGCGCCAAGTTTCGTTTGCTTTACGTGCTTACGCCTCTTTAGCCACCAGTGCCGATAAAGGTGCGGTGCGTGATAAATCTAAGTTAGGGGGCTAAGAATGGCTGCCTTTAGACCTTTAAATTCAGCGCCAAGCAGCGCTGAATATTTAAAAGCGGCGCTGAGCGCACCTGTTTATGAAGCTGCAATAGTCACTCCGCTTCAAGAGATGACAAAAATATCTGAACGTTTAGAAAATACGATTTTAGTTAAGCGAGAAGATAGACAACCCGTTCATAGCTTTAAATTACGTGGTGCTTATACCATGATTGCAGGGTTGACTCCTGAGCAAAAAGCGAAAGGTGTCGTGACGGCATCAGCGGGGAATCATGCGCAAGGTGTTGCGTTGTCAGCTAATCGAATGGGAGTAAAAGCACTCATTGTGATGCCAGTGGCAACAGCAGATATTAAAGTTGATGCTGTTCGTCAATTTGGTGGAGAAGCATTGCTTTATGGTGCGAATTTTGATGAAGCAAAAACAAAAGCTATCGCGCTATCTGAAGAGATGGGATACACCTTTGTTCCGCCTTTTGATCATCCCGCAGTCATTGCAGGGCAGGCAACACTGGCAATGGAACTCTTACAACAAGATGTTCATCTTGATCGTATTTTCGTACCTGTTGGTGGTGGTGGTTTAATTGCTGGAGTTGCCGTATTAATCAAACAGCTTATGCCAGAAATTAAGGTAATAGGTGTTGAAGCTGAAGACGCTGCATGCTTAAAAGCAGCATTAGAGGCAGGGCATCCCGTTGAATTAGCAAGAGTGGGATTATTTGCTGAAGGTGTTGCGGTTAAACGTATCGGTGATGAAACGTTCCGTTTATGCCAAAAATATGTTGATGATGTTATCACAGTGGATAGTGATGCAATTTGTGCCGCAGTAAAAGATTTATTTGAAGATGTACGTGCGATTGCAGAGCCTTCAGGCGCATTGGCATTAGCAGGACTTAAAAAATACGTAGAACAGCATCAAATCAAAGGTGAGCGCCTTGCGCATGTGCTTTCCGGTGCAAATGTGAATTTTCATGGCTTACGCTATGTTTCTGAACGCTGTGAGCTCGGTGAAAAACGTGAAGCGCTATTGGCGGTGACTATTCCTGAACAGAAAGGAAGTTTCTTACGTTTTTGTCAGATCTTAGGTCAACGTGTTGTTACTGAGTTTAATTATCGTTATAGCGATGCTGATCCTGAAAATGCACGTATTTTTGTCGGTGTACGTTTAAGTCAAGGACTCACAGAGCGTAAAGAAATTTTACGTGAACTCACGGTTGCGGGTTATCAAGTGTCTGATCTTTCTGACGATGAAATGGCAAAACTTCATGTACGTTATATGGTCGGGGGGCGCCCTAATAAGCCACTTAAAGAACGCCTATTTAGTTTTGAATTTCCAGAATCTCCAGGCGCTTTAATGAAGTTTCTAAAAACATTAGGGACTTATTGGAATATCACATTATTCCACTATCGTAGTCATGGCACTGATTACGGGCGTGTGCTGGTAGCGTTTGAACTCCCTGAAACGCAAGGGCGTTTTGAGCGACATTTAGATGACTTGGGTTATGAGTATCATGATGAGACAGGAAATCCTTCTTTTCAGTTATTCCTGTCACCACAAACGACTAGTTTAGTTGTGGAGTAATCGCCAAAAAGCATTGATCACTGGCTCTTGAAGGCGTTTGTGTAATGCGCAAACGCCTAACTCGAAAGGTTCTACCATTGAAATATTATCCAATGAAGAGATGCGATTACGAACGGGCTCTGGGCAATTATCAACGACAACTTGCGGAATAAGTGCAATACCACAACCTAATGCAACCATTGAAACAATCGCTTCATGTCCCGAAACCGTCGCATAAATTGAGGGATTATGGATACGATGGCGCTTAAACCATAGCGCGATCCGTTGTCTTGATGGGCCATGTTCAGGAATGATAAACGGAATATTAAGCCAATCGGGCTTCTCTTGAGTTGCAAGATGGCGAACATTGCAAGGCAGAGCGGGTGCAATCAGCACTAATGGGATTTCACCTATTTTTTCAAAACAGATATTTTCAGGAAGCTTTTCAGGTTTTCCTGCGATACCTAAATCAGCTTCATCAGATAGCACTTTATCGACGGCATCAGCCGCATCTCCGGTGGTGAGCTTTATTTCAACTAATGGATTTTCTGCACGAAAACGGTCAAGAATAGGCGGTAAATGGCTGTAAGCCGCTGTTACAGAACAAAATAGTCGTAGTTCACCAGAAAGGCTTGGGCTATTTTGGTTTAGCGTATGCTTCAGTTGCTTATATTGCAACAGAGTTTGTTGAGCATAGCGCTTTAATTGTTCGCCTGCATCAGTGAGAGTGACTTGTCGGTTATCACGTAAAAACAGTGGGTGACCTAAGCTTTCTTCAAGGCGTTGAATTTGGCGTGAGAGCGTGGAAGGGCTGACATGCATTGCTTGTGCCGTTTTAGTGAAGTGACAACTTTCAGCTAAATGTAGGAAGAGTTTGAGATCTCGAATATCCATTGTCACCCACCTTAGGTGATAAAAAAGAACGTTGCATTTTTTGCAACACTATCTTGTAAATATATCAATTTAAGCAATGGCTTTCATCCCCTATAGTAAAGTCATGCAACACCTCACAGAGAGTGAGGATAATAACAGCAAACACATACACAACGATTTTGGAGTCCCTCATGGCAAATTATTTTAATACATTGAATCTGCGTCAGCAGTTGTCGCAATTGGGTAAATGTCGCTTTATGTCGCGCGAAGAATTTGCTGATGAAGCAAATTACCTGAAAGGCAAAAAAGTCGTTATCGTTGGTTGTGGCGCACAAGGCCTTAACCAAGGTTTAAATATGCGTGATTCAGGCTTGAATATCGCCTATGCCTTACGCCAAGAAGCGATTGATGAGAAACGTGCATCATGGCGTCGTGCTACCGAAAACGGTTTTGAGGTTGGAACCTATGAAGCGTTGATCCCTCAAGCAGATTTAGTTGTTAACTTAACACCAGACAAACAACACTCAGCGGTTGTTCAAGCAGTTCAACCGCTGATGAAATCAGGTGCAGCATTGGGTTATTCTCATGGTTTTAATATCGTTGAAGTGGGCGAAAAAATTCGTGATGACATCACCGTTGTTATGGTTGCACCAAAATGTCCGGGCACAGAAGTTCGTGAAGAATATAAACGTGGTTTTGGTGTTCCAACACTGATTGCCGTTCACCCTGAAAATGATGCAAAAGGTGAAGGTATGGCCATTGCGAAAGCATGGGCTGCGGCAACTGGTGGTCATCGTGCCGGTGTTTTAGAGTCCTCTTTCGTTGCTGAAGTAAAATCAGACTTAATGGGTGAGCAAACCATTCTGTGCGGTATGTTACAAGCAGGCTCTCTGTTATGTTATGACAAAATGGTTGCCGATGGTGTTGAACCAGGCTATGCAGGTAAGTTGATTCAGTTTGGTTGGGAAACGATTACAGAAGCACTGAAGCAAGGTGGTATCACCTTGATGATGGACAGATTATCTAACCCTGCAAAAATGCGTGCTTACGCATTATCAGAGCAACTGAAAGAGATTATGGCTCCACTGTTTGAGAAACATATGGATGATATCATTTCAGGTAAATTCTCTGAAACGATGATGGCAGACTGGGCAAATGATGATAAAAACTTGCTGACATGGCGTGAAGAGACAGGAGCTAGCGCATTTGAAAATTATCCTGAATATGAGGGTAAAATCAGTGAGCAAGAGTACTTTGATCATGGTGTATTAATGGTTGCAATGGTTAAAGCGGGTGTTGAGTTAGCTTTTGATACGATGATTGAAGCGGGTATCTTTGCTGAGTCAGCTTATTATGAGTCACTGCATGAGTTGCCATTAATCGCGAATACCATCGCTCGTAAGCGTTTATATGAAATGAACGTGGTTATCTCAGATACTGCAGAATATGGTAACTATCTGTTCTCGTTTGCTGTTGTTCCTATGCTGAAAGAGTTTATGACAACATTGCAAGCTGGCGATTTAGCGAAGAAAGTTCAAGATAATGGAACCGATAATGCACAATTACGTGATATTAATGAAGCCATTCGTCAGCACCCAATTGAAGCTGTAGGTAAAACATTGCGCGGGTATATGACGGATATGAAGAAGATTGCTGTCGGCAACTAATTTTTCGTCGCTCTTTACGTGATAAGTGCGTTGGCTACACTTGGTTACCCAAGCCACATACTAATGTATGCTCCTTGAGATAACCTCTTTTGCCGCCTTATTCTCACGCAAATAGCTTAGAAAAATAAGTGCTAATATATTTTAAATGATAAAACAGAATATAAGTTTATTATCTTGAAATAGATAGCTTAGAAAAATAAGTGCTAAATATATCTTAAAAAGATAAAACCACATATCTATCAATTTGATATGTGGTTTTTATTTAAATAAATCAGAATGTGAGCCAGTTCTGTCGAAATGAACAGTATCATTGTCTATTTTATAAATAAGTAGCTAATCAGGTTCGATATGAAGATCTCGATGAGGCTTCCAGTTTCCTGTTAATGGATGATCTTTCAATTGAGCAGGTAGTCGCTTTCCTTGCACTAATAGTAATATAATCTCTTTTAGTTTATTAATATCCTTTCCTCGTTTTTCTGCGAGTTTTAAGTCTTTTTTAAATTGTCCTGAATAACTCACTTTTCGCATTTAGATATCCAATTTTTTGAATAAATCATGGGCATCTTCAGCATAAAAAACATCATCACCTTTATCTGTTTTTGCAAAAGTGTTTAATGTTTTTTCATTTGGTTGTGTTTGATTACTTTCCACATAAACTCGAATGAGATCTCTTAAGATTTGAGAGGCTGGTCTGTGTTTATTTCGAGCTATTGCAACAAAAGCCTCTTTGAGCTCTATATCAACTTTAGTGGCTATTAATTCGCTTTTTATACTCATAATATACACCTCCATATTTGTTTGAATATTATACAAAGTAAAACTTTATTAAACAAGGTTAAACTTCCTTTACCTAGAGAAATAATGCTCAAAAAACTGAACCATTTTCCTATGCGCTTTCTGCTACAATTGTCTCCCGTTATGTTCTTGGCTAATGAAGTGTGGAAAACGTATGCGATTAAATCCTGGTCAACAAAAAGCAGTAGAATATGTGTCAGGCCCTTGTTTGGTCTTGGCAGGAGCAGGATCGGGAAAAACACGGGTTATTACTCATAAAATTGCACACCTTATTCGTCAATGCCAATACCCAGCAAAGCAAATTGCAGCGGTGACGTTTACCAATAAAGCAGCACGTGAAATGAAAGAGCGTGTCGCTCAAACTTTAGGTCGACAAGAAGCAAAAGGATTAATGATCTCAACGTTCCATACATTGGGGTTGGAAATTATTAAACGTGAATATAAAGCGTTAGGGATTAAAGCTAAATTTTCATTATTTGATGATCAAGACCAGTCTGCACTACTCAAAGAATTAACCGCTGATTTATTAGAAGAAGATAAAGATTTGCTTTCTCAGTTAAAGAGCCAAATTTCTAATTGGAAAAACGATATGCTCACGCCAGAGCAAGTAATTGGAATGGCGAGATCGCAACAAGATCATACTTTTGCCGAATGTTTTCGACGTTATGAGCAACATCTGCGTAGTTGTAACGTGCTCGACTTTGATGACTTAATTAGCCGACCAACCCTATTATTGCGCACAAATGAAGAAGTCAGAGAGCGCTGGCAAAGACGCATCCGCTATTTGCTGGTGGATGAATATCAAGATACGAATACCAGCCAATATGAATTGGTCAAATGGTTGGTCGGTGAAAGGGCTCGCTTTACGGTTGTCGGTGATGATGACCAATCCATTTATTCTTGGCGTGGTGCTCGACCTCAAAATTTAGTGTTATTACAAAAAGATTTTCCACAACTTAATGTCATTAAGCTTGAGCAAAACTATCGCTCTTCTGGGCGTATTTTAAAATCAGCGAATATCTTGATTGAAAATAATCCCCATGTCTTTGAAAAACGACTATTTTCAGAGTTAGGTTATGGTGATGAACTGCGCGTTTTAACGGCGAATAATGAAGAGCATGAAGCCGAACGTGTCGCGGGTGAATTAATTGCGCATCACTTTATTAATAAAACTAATTATAAGGATTATGCGATCCTTTATCGTGGTAACCATCAGTCTCGTATTTTTGAAAAGTACTTGATGCAAAATCGCATTCCTTATCGTATTTCAGGTGAAACCTCTTTTTTCTCACGAGAAGAGATCAAAGATATTCTGGCTTATTTACGAGTCATTGTTAATCCTGATGATGATGCAGCATTTTTGCGTATTGTGAACAAGCCTCGTCGTGAAATCGGGCCTATGACGATCCAAAAGTTAGGTGAGTGGGCAAAAGTTCGAGATAAAAGCTTATACAATGCCTGTTTTGATTTAGGGTTAAGCCAAACATTAACAGGTCGAGGCTTGAATTCATTACACGCATTTTCACAATGGATGTCGCGTATAGTACAAAAATCAGAACGAGAGCCACTATTAGCTGTACGTGATTTATTGCATGAAATGGATTATGAAAGTTGGTTATATGAAACCTCAAGCAGTGCGAAAGCAGCAGAAATGAGGATGAAAAATATTAATCAGCTATTTTTATGGATGAGTGAAATGCTTGAAGGTGATGAATTACATGAACCTATGACGCTTTCCCAAGTCGTTAACCGGTTTACCCTGCGTGATATGATGGAGCGAGGAGAAACAGAAGAAGAATTAGATCAAGTTCAGTTAATGACATTACATGCCTCTAAAGGTCTTGAATTTCCTCATGTATTTTTAGTGGGAATGGAAGAAGGAATATTGCCACACCAAAGTAGCATTGATGAAGATAATGTAGAAGAAGAAAGACGTCTTGCTTATGTGGGCATTACTCGAGCACAAAAAACACTCACGTTTACGTTATGTAAAGAACGACGTCAATACGGTGAATTAATCAAACCTGATCCAAGTCGTTTTCTTTATGAGTTACCTCAAGATGATTTGAATTGGGATACTAATAAAAAGAAAGTGTTAAGTGCAGAGGAAAAACAAGAGAAAGGGCAAAAAGGTGTTGCAGGATTAAGGGCTATGCTGGCAAGGCATAAACCGCAATAGCATAGAGAATGGTAGATAAAATACCCCCTTGGCCTATTGCTCTCCAAGGGGGTTTTATTTTTGTATAAGTAAAAAGTTAGCTTATACGAGAGCTATTTTGTTCTTCAATCATTAAAGACCAATGTACATAACTCTGCAATTGGATCTCTTCTTGGAGATTTTCAGCTCGTAACGGGTGCTCATTAAGCCATTGATATGGCAATGTAATAATGAGTGTTTCATCGACAGTGCGTAATCGTAATGCTGGGAGCGTATCATCTCGGCGACGACTAGCAAAAATGATGGCTAATCGCAGTAAACGCACTAGTCGATTGGCTTGAGTTATCGGTAGGGCATTTTGATGATTAAGAGGTGCAAGATCGATGATCCCTGTTTGGTTTTTTAGCAAAGAAGCTAATAAACGTCGTTGGGCCGGAGTGTATCCTGGTAAATCAAGATGAGAGATCAGATAGCTTGCATGTGAAGGTGCTTGGCGGAAATCGACACTTAGGCCAATTTCATGTAATGCACAGGCACTATTAAGCAACTCACGGCAACGATTATCTAACTGCCAATGCTTACTGACTTGGATAAAAAAGTGTTCTGCCAGTTGTTGAACTCGATGTGCTTGCTCAATATCAATTTGAAACCGGCGCTGGACATTACGAAGAGTACGTTGGCGGATATCTTGCTCAATAGGAAGATGCAACATTCCATAGACTAAGCCCTCTCGTAATGCACCACCTGCTAAGATCATATTGTCAATATGCAGTGTTTCAAATATGGCGATTAAGATAGCAAGTCCACTCGGAAACACTAAGGCTCGTTCAAAAGTAAGTCCTTCAATTTCCAGCTCTTCGAGTTTTCCACACTCAATGGCTTTGTGTTTGAGTCGCTCAAGCTTAGGTAAGGTGATTAATTCATCCATACCTTGAGCAATCATGATCTCTTGCAACGCTTGTACAGTACCAGAGGCGCCTACACACACTTGCCAGCCTTGTTCGATTAAGTTATCCGCCACTGGGGCGAGTATCGCTTTGGCTGCGTCTTGTGCTTTAGCAAAATTTTCTTGAGTTAAAGAGCGATCAGTAAAATAGCGCTCTAACCAAGTGACACAGCCCATACTTAAGCTCATTAATTGCGTCGTTTTAGCGCCCGTACCTGTCACCAGTTCTGTGCTGCCACCACCAATATCAACGACTAAACGTTGCTCTGCACCACCTGTAGTATGTGCAACGCCACGATAGATAAGGCGTGCTTCTTCCTCACCACTAATAACATGAACAGTATTGCCTAATATTTCAGACGCTTTTGCGACAAAAATATCTGCATTTTTAGCAATGCGTAATGTGGCTGTTGCGACGACTCTGATTTGTTCAGTTGGAATATCACGTAGATATTCAGAAAAAAGTCGTAAACATTGCCAACCGCGTTCCATTGCCTGCTCTGACAATTCATTTTCACTATTTAGGCCAGCAGCGAGTCGAACTTTACGTTTCACGCGGGAAAGGACTTGTATAGAGCCCGCGATTTCTCGAACGACTAACATATGAAAACTGTTAGAACCTAAATCAATAGCAGCATAAAGTGATGAGGATTTCAGCATAATTTATGGATGACTCGGGCGTTTATTTCGGTTGTTACGTTGAGTATTATTTCCTCTATTATTTCGCACTGACGCATTATTGCGACGAGGCTGACCTTGTCGAGGACGGTGACGGCGTTTTGGCTCAGGAAGATCAGTTAATAACGCATCACTATTATATTTACTCACAGGAATAGCGTGTTGAATATAAGTTTCAATTGCAGGTAAATTCAGTGCATATTCTTCACATGCAAGGCTGATTGAGTTACCACTATTTCCAGCACGTCCTGTTCTACCAATACGGTGAACATAGTCTTCACAATCATCAGGTAAATCATAGTTAAAAACATGAGTTACTGAAGGAATATGAAGACCTCTAGCGGCAACATCAGTGGCAACCAGAATATCAAGATTACCTTGGGTAAAATCTTCTAAAATGCGTAGACGTTTTTTCTGAGGTACATCACCGGTTAATAAACCAACGCGGTGTCCATCGGCGACAAGGTGTGACCAAATGTCGTCACAACGATGTTTTGTATTGGCGAAAATAATACAGCGATCTGGCCATTCTTCTTCAATTAATGTTTGAAGAAGACGCATTTTCTCTTCATTTGAAGGATAAAAGAGTTCTTCTTTTATGCTAAAACCTGTTTTTTGTTCAGGTTCAACTTCAACATATTCAGGATTATTCATCTGTTCAAAAGCCAGTTCTCTTACACGGTAAGAAAGCGTTGCAGAGAACAGCATATTCATACGCTCAGCGGCAACTGGCATACGGCGGAAGATCCAACGAATATCTTTAATAAAGCCGAGATCGTACATTCTGTCAGCTTCATCAAGTACCACAACTTGGATTGCGTTAAGGTTAATATGTCCTTGCTTAACGTAGTCAATTAAACGACCTGTTGTGCCAATAACAATATCGACACCATTACTTAATACTTTGAGTTGTTCGTCATAGCCATCGCCACCGTAGGCGAGGCCCATTTTAATTCCTGTACTTTGCGCAAGCTCTTTAGCATCAGAATAAATCTGCACGGCTAATTCGCGTGTTGGCGCCATAATAAGTGCACGAGGTTGATTGGTTTCATGCCCTTCTTTAGTAGGGTGTGTTAAAAGATAATGAAACGTTGAGGTTAAAAACGCCAACGTTTTTCCTGTTCCTGTTTGGGCTTGCCCGGCAATGTCTTGACCTTTCACAGTGATAGGTAACGTCAATGCCTGAATTTGTGTACAATTAGAGAACCCTTTTTTTTCAAGGGCTTCTATCACTTTGGGATGCAAGGCGAAGTCGGAAAACTTCTTTTCTGTCAAATATGTTTTGCTCATAATGTAATAGAATATCAGTTATAGGTTGCATTACAAAAGTTTATCCGCTGAAATGCAGACAGACTTTTGTTATTTAATGTTACACTGGTACGGTCAATATTATTCTTTGGAGTAGAACAATGAGCGATAAAATCCTTCACTTATCTGACAGCAAATTTGATGCTGATGTATTAAATGCAACCGGCCCTGTGCTTGTTGATTTCTGGGCTGAATGGTGTGGCCCATGTAAAATGATTGCTCCTATTCTAGATGAAGTTGCAACAGAATACGCTGGTAAATTAACAGTTGCGAAGCTAAACATCGATCAAAATCCGCTGACAGCACCAAAATACGGTATTCGCGGTATTCCTACACTCATTTTATTCAAAAATGGTGCAGTTGCTGCGACAAAAGTAGGCGCGTTGTCAAAAACTCAACTGAAAGAGTTTTTAGACGAAAATATCTAATTTGATTTAGATATCAAAAATAAAGCAGGACGTTTAGATCTTGTCAGTATTTCTGTTATTGACCGCTAGACGTCCGCTTCGAAGCATGATAAGTTAGCGCCACTTACTTACATAATATATCGAATCTACTTGTCAATATGATTAGACATGATTAAATAAGTCTGAGATATTGAATATCAAGCGTGCAAAGTAATAGAATTGAATAACATGATATGATATTTAATCTAATATGATATTTAATATAAGTAATCTGAATTCATCTAACCAGTCAAGTTGCCTTAGAATAATCTATAGTATTCAAGGGATATAAATTTTTCCAAAGTATGTTCCTAACCCATAAGTTGAAAGTACACTCATGCATCGCGAAAATGAATGTCACTTCTCTGGGATAAAGCAGACTGGTCTAATAGTATTAACACTCTCTAACATTATCATTTTAGTTATACCCTTATGTTAGAAAGTTATAATCTGTAATTTTACACATGACGAAACTGACAGCAATTTGCTGTTATACTATTCACGTTCATAGTTCGAGAGTTACCCCGAGTTATTAAGAACCCACCATTATGAATCTTACCGAATTAAAAAATACGCCGGTATCAGAACTGATAGCACTTGGCGAAAATATGGGGCTAGAGAATCTGGCTCGAATGAGAAAGCAAGACATTATTTTCTCTATCTTGAAGCAACACGCGAAAAGTGGAGAAGATATTTTCGGTGACGGTGTGCTGGAAATATTGCAGGATGGCTTCGGCTTCCTGCGTTCCGCAGACAGTTCCTACCTTGCTGGTCCCGATGATATCTACGTTTCTCCAAGTCAAATTCGCCGTTTTAACCTTCGCACTGGTGACACCATCGCAGGGAAAATTCGTCCTCCTAAAGAAGGTGAACGTTATTTTGCCCTCCTAAAAGTTAATGAAGTTAACTTTGATAAACCAGAAAATGCCCGTAGTAAAATCCTCTTTGAAAACTTAACACCTTTACATGCTAATAATCGTTTACGCATGGAGCGTGGTAATGGTTCAACAGAAGACTTAACTGCGCGTGTTCTTGACTTAGCGGCACCAATTGGCCGTGGTCAACGTGGTCTTATCGTTGCCCCACCAAAAGCAGGTAAAACCATGTTGCTGCAAAACATTGCAGCCAATATTGCTCATAACTACCCAGATTGCGTATTAATGGTACTTCTGATTGATGAACGTCCAGAAGAAGTGACAGAAATGCAACGCTTAGTTAAAGGTGAAGTTATTGCCTCAACTTTTGATGAGCCCGCTTCTCGCCACGTACAAGTTGCAGAAATGGTGATTGAAAAAGCGAAGCGCTTAGTTGAGCATAAAAAAGACGTTATCATCCTGTTAGACTCCATCACACGTTTAGCGCGTGCTTATAACACGGTTGTTCCTTCATCAGGTAAAGTGTTAACAGGTGGTGTGGATGCAAACGCATTACATCGTCCTAAACGTTTCTTCGGTGCTGCTCGTAATGTTGAAGAAGGTGGTAGCTTGACTATCATTGCAACAGCATTAGTCGATACGGGTTCTAAGATGGATGAAGTTATCTACGAAGAATTTAAGGGGACAGGTAATATGGAATTACACCTGTCTCGTAAGATTGCTGAAAAACGAGTTTTCCCTGCGATTGATTACAATCGTTCTGGTACACGTAAAGAAGAGTTACTGACGTCTCAAGATGAGCTACAAAAAATGTGGATCCTGCGTAAAATTATTCATCCAATGGGTGAAATTGACGCAATGGAATTCCTCATTAATAAGTTAGCAATGACTAAGACTAATGAAGAATTCTTCGACTTTATGAAACGTTCATAAAATGTATTAACAAAGTGATTGAGCTGAGAATAGAATTAAAATAGTGTGCTCTATTATAGAATAAGTAATATCACCTCAATTTATATGCTGTTAAGCTCGTTTACTTTGTAAGAATGACGATATGATGAAAACGCCACAATAGTTGTGGCGTTTTTTGTTTTTTATGGATGTAATCCAAATTTAGATTGCAATATTTTAGTGAGATATTGGTATATATATTGCATGTTTTAGTAATTGATAAAAATAGCGATAGCATCAATGAAAATAGTTAAGGAAAACTTATAATTGATGAAGGGTGGTGGGTTTCGAATAAACTCGTCGTGGTGAGGCTGGAAAAAAGAATAAAAACACATGGAAGGGTAAAATAACCAGCTATATTTATTATAGAGAACAGTACTGTGGATATACTAAAAATGAGCACAAGCGTTTTTTATGTGTTCTTATTTTCTTTCGCATTTTTATTCTTGGCTCGTAAAATTGCAAAAAAAATAGGACTCGTGGATAAACCGAATTATCGTAAAAAACATCATGGATTGATCCCCCTCGTTGGCGGAATATCAGTCTATTTTGGTATTGTTTTCGCATTTTATATTTCAGATATCTATATTCCTCATAAGGAATTGTATCTGGCATGTGCGGGACTTCTTGTTTTTATCGGCGCATTAGATGATCGCTTCGATATTAGTGTCAAAATTAGAGCAACAATTCAAGCTTTTGTTGGGATCGTGATGATGGTGGGCGCGGGTTTAAAACTCGACACACTAGGTCATGCTTTTGGTCCTTGGGAAATGCATTTAGGGCCTTTCGGTTATATTGTTACACTTTTCGCGGTTTGGGCTGCAATCAATGCCTTTAATATGGTTGATGGTATTGATGGGTTATTAGGCGGTCTTTCTTGTGTCTCTTTTGGTGCACTTGGTATTTTATTATATCAAGGTGGCAATTCCGCTCTTGCATTCTGGTGCTTCTCATTTATCGCGGCAATTTTGCCTTATATCCTTTTAAACTTAGGGGTTTGCGGTAAAAAATTCAAAGTCTTTATGGGTGATGCAGGAAGTACACTGATTGGCTTTACTATTATTTGGTTATTGGTCGCATCAACACAAACCCAGCCTCGCCCAGTTAAAGCTGTCACTGCATTATGGATAATTGCTATACCTCTTATGGATATGGTAGCAATTATGTATCGTCGTTTACGTAAAGGAATGAGTCCTTTCTCTCCAGACCGTCAACATATTCACCATTTGATTATGCGTGCAGGCTTTACCTCCCGCCAAGCTTTCATTCTGATTACACTGTCAGCCGCGTTATTAGCCGCGATTGGTATTATCGGTCAGAACCTATCTTTTGTCCCTGAATGGTTTATGTTGGCATTATTCTTGCTTGCATTTGTTATGTATGGTTATTGCATTAAACGCGCGTGGCGAGTCGCTCGTTTTATTAAACGACATAAGCGTCGCTTACGTAGAGCAACACAACAGCATTAATATAAGCAGAGGTTTTTTAACGTGATGAACTCGGAAAATAACGCCTCCCGACAGGGTGATCAGCCAGATAATGAACTCGATATTCGAGGTCTTTTTTGTGCACTTTGGTCAGGAAAAAGCTGGATTATAGGGTTCGCTCTGCTTTTTGCCGTGATTGCACTGGGTGCATCTTATTTGATGCAGCCTAAATGGAGTGCGATCGCAATGACAGAGAAACCAACGATTAATAACTTAGGTAGTTATTATTCGCAATCTCAATTCTTGCGCAATCTTGATACGCAAATTAATCCAGCCGCACAAACATCTGCTTTAACTATTTCAGATGAAGCCTATCAAGAATTTATTACTCAGGTTGCTGCGTTTGATACACGTCGTGAGTTTTGGCTGCAAACGGATTATTTTAAACAGCGCAAAGAGAGTGATGAACAGGCTAATGCTGCATTATTGGATGAATTAATTAACAATATTCAATTTACGCCTGCCGATGAGAAAAAATTAGTTAATGATCAACTGAAACTTATCGCAGAAACATCAAAAGAAGCGAGCCAATTATTAAATGAGTATATTGCTTTTGCTAATAAGAGAGCGTCTACCCATCTTAATGATGAAGTGATAACAGCTTGGTCAACTCGAACTCAATCAATGAAAGCGCTAGTTAAACGTCAAGAAATGGCGGCTCAATCTGCGTATCAACGCCAAATTAACTTATTAGAGCAATCAATTAAAGTGGCTGAGAAACAAGGTATTTCTCAAAAACAGACCTCGATTGCGATTGATGAGTTACCGGATTCTAAATTGTTTCTGTTAGGTGTTCCTCTGTTGCAATCACAGCTAGAAACTTTAATCGCAACAGGTGCTGATTTTGATAGTGATTATGATCAAAATACGGCAATGTTAGCGACCCTTACTGTGGGCGCAAAATTACAAGACAACTTCCAAACTTACCGTTTTCTACGTACCCCTGAAGATCCTGTAAAACGAGATAGCCCTCGTCGTGCCTTTATGATGGTACTTTGGGGCGCTATTGGCGTTTTAGTGGGTGCAGGTGTTGCATTAGTAAGACGCAGTTCATTAAAAAATAATAATAATTAAATTTTGTCATTGATGACAATAACGAGACATCAGGTGTTTCGGCACCTGATGTTTTGAGAATAAGGGCATATTGCTTTCCCAAAAATAAGCAATATAACAATGAAAAAAAGAGAGCCACTGTGAAAGTGTTGACTGTTTTTGGCACACGCCCTGAAGCGATAAAAATGGCACCTTTAGTGCACGCTTTAGCAAATGATGATTCGTTTGAAGCGAAGGTATGTGTTACGGCCCAACATCGAGAAATGCTTGATCAGGTATTAAATCTTTTTGAGATCAAACCAGATTACGATCTCAATATTATGAAACCAGGACAAGATTTAACGGATATTACCTGTCGTATTTTAGAAGGGTTAAAACCAGTATTAGCGTCATTTCAACCTGATGTTGTTTTAGTACATGGTGATACAACAACGACCATGGCAGCAAGCTTAGCCGCATTTTATCAACGAATTCCAGTTGGTCATGTGGAAGCTGGATTACGTACTGGCAATCTTTACTCTCCTTGGCCTGAAGAGGCAAACCGCACCATTGCAGGACATCTTGCAATGTATCATTTCGCACCAACAGAAACTGCAAAATTAAATTTGGTACGTGAAGCGGTTGCGGATAAAAAGATTTTTGTCACGGGAAATACGGTAATAGATGCGTTATTTTGGGTAAGTGACAGAGTGATGGGCAATCAAACACTCTTAAATGAGCTTGCTGTACACTATCCATTTATTCAGCCTGACAAGAAAATGATCTTGGTAACAGGACATCGTCGAGAAAGCTTTGGTGGTGGTTTTGAACGGATTTGCCAAGCTTTAGCTGAAATTGCATTAGCACACCCTGATGTTGAAGTTGTTTATCCTGTTCACTTAAATCCAAATGTGAGTGAGCCTGTTCAACGTATTCTTCACGGTATTGACAACATTAAACTAATACAGCCACAAGATTATCTCCCATTTGTTTATCTAATGAACCATGCTTACCTTATTCTGACCGACTCTGGTGGAATACAAGAAGAAGCCCCTTCATTAGGTAAGCCAGTTCTGGTAATGAGAGACACGACAGAGCGCCCAGAAGCTGTTGAAGCTGGCTCTGTTCGTTTAGTGGGAACAGATACTAAACGTATTGTTAGCGAAGTAACCTCTTTATTGACAGACGAAAACGCGTATCACCAAATGAGTAAGGCGACAAACCCTTATGGTGATGGACATGCCTGCCAACGTATTCTTGAAGCATTGAAAAAAAATCAGGTGACATTATGAGTTTTGAAACTATTTCTGTTATCGGCCTCGGCTACATTGGTTTACCTACAGCGGCAGCTTTTGCCTCTCGTAAAAAAAGCGTCATTGGTGTTGATGTTAATCAGCATGCTGTTGATACAATTAATAAAGGTCAAATTCACATTGTTGAGCCTGATCTCGATAAAGTCGTTAAACAAGCGGTTGAAGAAGGCCATTTAAAAGCCTATACCACGCCACAGCCAGCAGATGCTTTCCTTATTGCAGTACCAACACCGTTTAAAGGTGAACATGAGCCTGATTTGGCTTATGTTGAATCGGCGGCTCGTTCTATCGCACCTGTACTGAAAAAAGGTGATCTTATTATTCTAGAATCGACGTCACCTGTTGGTTCTACTGAACAAATGGCACAGTGGTTAGCTGAAGCTCGTCCAGATTTAACGTTTCCTCATCAAGACGGTGAAGAAGCAGATATTGATATTGCTTATTGTCCTGAGCGTGTATTACCAGGCCAAGTTATGATTGAGCTTATTCGCAATGACCGAGTTGTTGGTGGAATGAACCGTAAATCCTCCGAGCGTGCGAGTGAGTTATACAAAATTTTCCTTGAGGGTGAATGTGTTATCACCAATGCGCGTACCGCAGAAATGTGTAAGCTAACGGAAAACAGCTTCCGTGATGTGAATATTGCATTCGCTAACGAATTATCGCTGATCTGCGCTGAGCAAGATATTAATGTGTGGGAACTAATTAGCTTGGCGAACCGCCATCCTCGCGTCAATATTTTACAACCAGGCCCAGGCGTTGGTGGACACTGTATCGCAGTTGACCCTTGGTTTATCGTGTCACAAAATCCAAAACAATCCCGCTTAATTCACACTGCGCGTTTAGTCAATGATGGCAAACCTGTGTGGGTTATCGATCAAGTTAAAGCTGCAGTTGCAGATTGCCTGACTGAAACAGGTAAACGTGCAAACGAAATTAAGATTGCCTGTTTTGGTTTAGCTTTTAAACCTAACATTGATGATTTACGTGAAAGCCCTGCGATGAATATCACTAAACAAATCGCAGATTGGCACAGTGGTACGACATTAGCCGTTGAGCCAAATATTCATGAGCTACCAACAAAACTGAAAGGGATCACAGAGTTAGTATCAACAGAACAAGCATTAAAAGATGCTGATATTGTCTTAATGCTTGTTGATCACCAACAATTTAAAGCGATCCCGGGTAGTAAAGTGACTCAAAAATGGATTGTAGATACTAAAGGAGTATGGCGTTGAAACGCATTCTAGTGACAGGTGGAGCCGGTTTTATCGGCTCTGCTGTTGTTCGACATATTATTGAAAACACCAATGACAGCGTTGTTGTGGTGGATAAGCTGACTTATGCTGGTAATTTAGAGTCATTAGCAACTGTTGCTGACAGTGAACGCTATGCCTTTGAGCAAGTCGATATCTGTGATAGCGCTGAGCTTGATCGCTTATTTGCTCAATATCAGCCAGATGTTGTGATGCATTTAGCGGCTGAAAGCCATGTTGACCGCTCTATCGATGGTCCTGCTGCGTTTATTGAAACCAATATTGTGGGGACTTACACCTTATTGGAAGCGGCTCGCCGCTTTTGGCAAGCACTGCCTGAAGGGAAGAAAACAGCGTTCCGATTCCACCATATCTCAACAGATGAAGTGTATGGCGATTTAGAAGGTACAGATGATTTCTTTACTGAAACTACACCTTATGCACCAAGTAGCCCATATTCAGCGTCAAAAGCTTCAAGTGACCATTTAGTTCGAGCTTGGCTACGCACCTACGGTTTACCCACCGTGATCACGAACTGCTCAAATAACTATGGCCCTTATCATTTCCCTGAAAAGTTAATCCCATTAATTATTCTAAATGCGATTTCAGGAAAACCATTACCTGTTTATGGTAAAGGTGAGCAGATCCGTGATTGGCTCTATGTTGAAGATCATGCTCGCGCCCTCTATTTAGTCGCAACAACAGCAACACCGGGTAAAACCTACAATATTGGTGGACACAATGAGCGTCGCAATATTGATGTTGTTAAAACGATTTGTGCACTATTAGAAGAGTTATATCCAGCAAAACCAGAAGGTGTTGCTCAATATGTCGATCTCATCACTTATGTGAAAGACAGACCCGGTCATGACCTGCGCTACGCGATTGATGCGGCAAAAATTGAAGCCGAATTAGGCTGGAAACCCGCAGAGACATTTGAATCAGGCATTCGTAAAACAGTTTTGTGGTACTTAAATAACGAAACATGGTGGAAACGTGTGTTAGATGGCTCTTATGCAGGCGAACGTCTAGGGCTTGGAAACTGATTAAGTAAAAGGATAAATGATGAAAGGTATTATTCTAGCGGGTGGCTCTGGTACACGACTGCATCCGATAACCAAAGGGGTATCGAAGCAGTTATTGCCTATCTATGATAAGCCCATGATCTATTATCCGCTTTCAGTTCTAATGCTTGCCGGTATTCGGGATATTTTGATCATCACAACACCCGATGATATGACTTCATTTCAGCGCTTATTGGGTGATGGCTCTGCATTTGGTGTTCATCTTCAATATAAAATACAGCCATCGCCAGATGGCTTAGCTCAAGCGTTTATTTTAGGTGAAGAATTTATTGGCGATGATCATTGCTGTTTAGTGTTAGGCGATAATATCTATTTTGGTCAAGGGTTTAGTCCAAAACTAAAACAAGTTGCTCAACGTGAACGGGGAGCAACAGTTTTTGGTTATCAAGTCATGGATCCTGAACGATTTGGTGTTGTTGAATTTGATGATGATTTCAAAGTACTGTCGATTGAAGAAAAACCAGAACAACCTAAATCTAATTGGGCTGTAACAGGACTTTATTTCTACGATAACCGTGTGGTGGATTTTGCTAAAAAAGTAAAACCCTCTATTCGTGGTGAACTAGAAATTACGTCGATTAATCAGATGTATCTTGAGTGTGGTGAGCTTAATGTTGAACTGTTAGGGCGTGGTTTTGCATGGTTAGATACTGGCACTCACGACAGTTTAATTGAGGCCAGTACTTTCGTTCAAACCGTTGAAAAGCGCCAAGGATTTAAAGTGGCGTGTCTTGAAGAGATTGCTTGGCGCAATGGATGGCTCAATGATGACCAAGTAAGAGAAAGTGCAAAATCGCTGTCTAAAACGGGTTATGGTCGCTATCTATTGGATTTATTACATGTCCGTCCTCGCCAATATTAATTATCTTGAGTGGGAAAGTGAATTTTTCTCCCTCAAAACAGGGCGCCTTGAGTTTGATACACAAGCGCCCGTGTTAACAGGCGAACAGCTTGATGCTTTTGCTGTGGTTCAAGCTAAAGTCGCATCTCATGAGCTTTCTCTCATCGATAAACTCAGCCAATTAGGTTTTCAATTTGCGGAAGGCGAAATTGATTTTAAACTTTCAATTGGCATAGAAAATGCTTGTAAGAATGCGCCTGAATGCTGTTTTAGAAAAGCCAATGAAGATGATATCGATTTATTGATGGCAACAGCCTCAGAAGCTTTTGTACAAAGCCGTTTTAGAACACCTTGGTATCAAGAAGGTGATAGCAGTCGTTTTTATGCATTATGGGTTAAAAAAGCCGTACTAGGCACGTTCGATGATATCTGCTTACTGACTTATGATATTGACAATAACATGAGTGGTTTCGTCACTTTACGTCGTCTATCTGAAAGTGAAGCAAGAGTGGGATTATTTGCGGTAATGCCCAATAGAACAGGACAAGGCATTGGTAAACAACTGATGTCGGCCGCGAAGTTTTGGTGTCAACAGCAAGGTATTTCAACCCTATATGTTGCAACACAAATCAGCAATATTGCAGCTTCGCGTTTATACACACACAGTGGGGGCTTAATAGAGAGCACCACTTATTGGTTATACAGGGGATAATATGATTCCGTTTAATAAACCACCCGTTGTCGGCACCGAATTAGAATATATGAAACAGGCCATGGAAAGTGGCAAGCTCTGTGGCGATGGCAATTTCACAAAAAAATGTGAAAAGTGGTTAGAAGAACAATTTCATTGTCATAAAACGCTGTTAACGCCATCTTGTACTGCATCGCTTGAAATGGCTGCTATCTTATTAGATATCAAGTCAGGCGATGAAGTCATTATGCCGAGTTTTACCTTTGTTTCGACCTCTAATGCGTTTGTATTACGTGGAGCAACGATTGTTTTTGTTGATATCCGTCCAGATACCATGAATATCGATGAAACAAAAATTGAAGCGGCGATTACAGAAAAAACTCGTGCTATCGTGCCTGTTCATTATGCAGGTGTTGCCTGTGAAATGGATACCATTATGGCGATTGCGAAAAGACATAACCTGTTCGTGATTGAAGATGCGGCACAAGGTGTTATGTCAACTTACAAGGGTAAGGCTCTTGGTACGATTGGTCATATTGGTTGTTATAGTTTCCATGAAACTAAAAATTACTCATCAGGCGGTGAGGGCGGTGCAACGTTAATTAACGATCCTGATTTAATCAATCGCGCAGAAGTTATTCGTGAAAAAGGCACTAACCGTAGCCAATTTTTCCGTGGCCAAGTAGATAAATACACTTGGCGTGATATTGGTTCTAGCTACTTAATGTCAGATTTACAAGCAGCCTACCTGTGGGCTCAACTTGAAGAAGCCGAAAAAATTAATGAGCGTCGTTTAGCATTTTGGCAGATTTACTATGATGCATTAACGCCATTAGCGGAAAAAGGCTTATTAGCGCTGCCAATCGTTCCTGAAGGGTTAGAACACAATGCGCATATGTTCTATATCAAACTGAAAAATATTGAGCAACGTAGTGCGTTTAATGACTATATGAAAGCGCATGGTGTCTTAACGGTATTCCACTATGTGTCACTACATACCAGTCCAGCAGGTATGAAATTTGGTCGTTTTGATGGTGAAGATATTTTCACTACACAAGAAAGTGAGCGTTTAGTGCGTTTACCTATGTTCTACAATATGACAGAAGAAGAGCAGCAGACTGTTATTGGCCACATTCGCGATTTCTTTGCTTAATTATGTCATTAGCCAAAGCATCAATTTGGACAGCGGGATCAACCCTGATAAAAATCGGGGCTGGTCTGCTTGTCGTTAAGTTACTTGCAGTCTCTTTTGGTCCAACAGGAGTCGGGTTAGCGGGTAACTTTCGTCAATTAATTACCGTACTCGGCGTCTTGTCTGGTGCGGGCATTTTTAATGGTGTGACGAAATTAATCGCACAATATCAAGATGATGATATTCAACGTAAAAAAGTGTTGGGTACTTCATCATCCATGATTTTGCTATTTTCCACACTATTGGCTATTTTATTTCTTCTTTTTTCTGCCCCCATTAGCCAAATGTTATTTGGTGATAATTATCATCAATATCAGGATATTGTAAGAGCCGTTGCTTTTATTCAAATGGGGATAGCATATAGCAACTATTTTCTTGCCATATTAAAAGGTTATCGTGACGCAGCAGGTAATGCCTTATCTGTGATTGCAGGCAGCATTATTGGTGTTGTTGCTTATTATTTGTGCTATTTGTTTGCGGGTTATCACGGTGCATTGATTGGATTAGCATTAGTTCCAGCACTTATTTTATTTCCTGCTACATTTTTAGTAGTCAAGCGTAAACGCTTCGCTTTCAGTGAGCTTAAACCTCATTGGGATAAGGCGATAGCAAGTCATCTTGGTAAGTTTACCATTATGGCAATACTGACCTCGATTACATTACCCGTCGCTTATATCATGATGCGTAATTTACTTGCTGAGCACTATAGTTGGGAAGACGTAGGGATTTGGCAAGGGGTGACCAGTATTTCAGATGCTTATTTGCAGTTTATTACCGCATCGTTCTCAGTTTATTTACTGCCAACACTCTCCCGATTAACGCAAAAGAGTGATATTACCAAAGAGATTGTTAAGTCACTGAAGTTTGTATTACCCGTGGTAGCGGTTGCAAGTTTTATGGTGTGGTTATTACGTGATTTCGCGATCTGGTTACTGTTTTCAGATAAATTTGTCGCTATGCGTGATTTATTCGCATGGCAACTTGTCGGTGATGTTTTAAAGGTAGGCGCTTATGTCTTTGGTTATCTCATCATTGCAAAAGCGGCACTGCGTTTTTATATCCTTACAGAAGTCAGTCAATTTGCCTTATTAACGCTATTTTCGCGTTGGCTTATTCCTGAACATGGCGCACTAGGTGCCGCTCAAGCCTATATGGCAACGTACATTATTTACTTCCTTCTCTGTAGTTCCGTTTTCGTGATTTATTGCAGGCGCAAATGACAACTTTGATTTACGTACTAGGTTCAGACATTGTGCATCATAACAACACAATGTTACGTTTTTTTAACGACCACCTCGTGACTGAGGCGGGGTTAATGTATAAACCTCGTTTTATCGTTGCCAGTAAAAATACTTCACTGCAAGAAAGCTATCCAGCTTTAGATATTGAGTGTTTAGTCGATAAAAAGCAGGTTGCACAGAGAGTGGTCACATTGGCAAAAGCCGATACTCACCAACGATTCCTTTTTTTAGGCCAGTTTAATGCACCTATTTGGTTGGCATTATTAACAGGCAAAATTAAACGTCATCAATTTTGGTGGCATATTTGGGGTGCTGATTTGTATCAGGATTCTAAACAGCTAAAATTTAGACTTTTCTATCTTCTTCGTAAACTCGCTCAAAAACGCGTGGGGCGAGTATTTGGTACACGAGGTGATCTTAACTACTTCGCGCAATTTAACGTTAATATTCCTGCCAATTTACTCTATTTTCCAACAAGAATGGATCCTGCGCTTACGGTGACAGAAAAAGCGCCTATTGATGAAAAACAACTTACCATTATTGTGGGTAATTCAGGGGATAGCTCGAATCGCCACATTGAAGCGTTACAGGCAATTGCAGAGCAATATGGAACACGTGCAAAAGTGATTATTCCAATGGGATATCCTGAAAACAATCGCGTTTATATTGATGAAGTCGCTCAAGCCGCTAGCCAGTTGCTTCCCTATAATCAGGTTGAAATATTACGTGATAAATTGGTATTTGATGATTATCTAGCGTTATTGAAAACATGTGATTTAGGTTATTTTATTTTTCATCGACAACAAGGTATTGGCACCCTTTGTCTGCTGATTCAATTTGCGATCCCTTTTGTTATTAGCCGTCAAAACCCGTTTTGGCAAGATTTAACAGAACAGAATGTTCCAGTCTTTTTCTCAGGTGATAAATTAGATGTTGCGCTAATTGAAGAGGCTAAACGTCAATTGTTGATACTTGATCGCCAAAATATTGCCTTCTTTGCGCCTAATTTTACGGACGGTTGGAAAGCGTTAATTGAGATGAGTACAGGAGAGCCGCAATGACATTGGCGGAACTGGGTGGCTTAACACTTGTTTATTTTATCTCTTTAAGTTTTATCTTATTACTGACTTATCAAGAGTTTCGTCGAGTTCGTTTTAATTTTAATGTTTTTTTCTCAATGCTCTATCTGCTGACTTTCTATTTTGGCTTTCCACTAACTTGTATGTTGGTATTCCAATTTGATGTCGCAGTTGTACCCGTTGACTCATTATTATACGCACTATTAGCCTCTACCAGCTTCTATGCCATTTATTATGTAACTTATAAGGTAAGACTGAGAAAATCGGTTGACGGCCCTTCTAGGTCGTTATTTACGATGAATAGAGTAGAAACCAACCTCACTTGGATTTTATTGGCATTAATTGCCTTTGTAACTGTGGGTATTTTCTTCCTACAAAATGGTTTTTTACTTTTTAAGCTCAAAACATATAGCCAAATTTTTTCAAGCCAAGTATCGGGTGTGGCGCTTAAGCGCTTTTTCTATTTCTTTATTCCCGCCATGCTGGTGGTCTATTTCTTAAAACCGACTCAACAGCGCTGGATCTTCTTCCTTTGTGCAACGGTGGGTTTTGGGATCTTAACTTACATTATCGTGGGAGGAACCCGCGCTAATATCATCATCGCTTTCGCGCTGTTTTTGTTTATCGGTATTGTTCGCGGCTGGATAACCTTATGGATGCTGGTTGCAGCAGGAGTGATGAGTATTGTTGGCATGTTTTGGCTGGCATTAAAACGTTATGGGCTTGATGTCAGTGGTGCCGAGGCATTCTATACTTTCTTGTATCTCACTCGCGATACGTTCTCTCCTTGGGAAAATCTAGCATTGTTACTTAATAATTATGACAAGATTGAGTTTCAAGGGCTTGCGCCAATCGTTCGTGATTTCTATGTCTTTATTCCTTCTTGGGTATGGCCAGAACGCCCTGATGTTGTGCTGAACTCGGCAAATTACTTTACATGGGAAGTGCTTAATTACCACGCGGGGCTTGCCATTTCACCGACCTTAATTGGCTCATTAGTTGTAATGGGAGGCATTGCCTTTATCCCATTAGGTGCAATTGTTGTAGGACTGATTATTAAGTGGTTTGATTGGCTATATCAGCAAGGGCTCAATGAAAGCAATCGTTATAAATCGGCTATTTTGCAAGCGTTCTGCTTTGGGGCTATTTTTAATATGATTGTTTTGGCGCGGGAAGGTGTTGATTCTTTCGTTTCTCGCGTTGTGTTTTTCTGTTTAATTTTTGGTTTATGTTTGGTGGCCGCCAAACTGCTTTATTGGCTATTTGAAAGTGCGGGATTAGTGCGTAATTACGTAACCCGCCAAATACAAAGTGAACTTCGTTGTTTAGAGAAAAAGGAAAAGTAATGGGATCCAATTCAATTCCGAAGTATTCAATCCGTGGACATAATATCTGGGGATTTCGCGATATGGCTCATTTTCTGGATTATCTCTATGAAGGAGCACAAATAAAAAGCGGCTCTTTGATTGCCATTAATGCAGAAAAAATTCTCACGGCAGAAACAGACTCAGCACTCAATGAGCTACTCAATGAAGCGGATTATCTTTATGCAGACGGTATCAGTGTCGTGCGAGGTATTCGTCGCAAGTATCCTGATGCAAATGTTTCTCGTATTGCAGGTGCAGATTTATGGGAAGCATTAATGGAAAGGGCTGGTAAAGAGGGAACGCCGGTCTTTCTTGTCGGTGGTAAACCTGAAATTCTTTCTCAAACCGAAAATAAGCTTAAAGCACAGTGGAACGTAAATATTGTGGGGAGTCAGAACGGTTACTTCACACCACAAGATAGAGAGGTGTTATTTGAGCGTATAAAGGCCTCTGGTGCGAAGATAGTGACTATTGCCATGGGATCACCGAAGCAAGAGCTATTTATTCGTGCATGTCGTGAAATTTATCCTGATGCTTTATATATGGGCGTTGGCGGAACTTATGACGTATTTACAGGTCATGTTAAAAGAGCACCGAAAGCATGGCAGAACCTTGGCTTAGAATGGTTATATCGTTTGTTATCACAACCAAGCCGAATTAAGCGTCAATTTAAGCTACTAAAATTCGTCGGGTATTATTATTCCAATAAATTGTAGTCGTAATAGCGTCTTTTTTTGTTAGATGGAGCTGATTAAATAATTTATTCATGCTTTTATCTAGCATCTTGGTTGTTTAATTATTATACTGACGGGGCGTTTAGTGTGTAAAAGCGCTCCATTTATCGACGAAATGCACAAACTATCGTCAAACAAACTTTTTTTTTCAAAAAGCACTAGACAGACAGAGCGTAAATCCGTACTATCCTCTCCCGCAACGGCGTGAAGCGCCCGTAGCTCAGCTGGATAGAGCGCTGCCCTCCGGAGGCAGAGGTCTCAGGTTCGAATCCTGTCGGGCGCGCCATTAAAGCGTGCTAAGAGTTACGGTGAAGAACGTTGTTGTAAGAAGTAATAAGATAGCTGTTATGGTGGCTATAGCTCAGTTGGTAGAGCCCTGGATTGTGATTCCAGTTGTCGTGGGTTCGAGTCCCATTAGCCACCCCATCTTATCTTAGTTATTGTTTATGCGAGGGTGGCGGAATTGGTAGACGCGCTAGCTTCAGGTGTTAGTGTCCTAACGGACGTGGGGGTTCAAGTCCCCCCCTTCGCACCAATAAACAAGATAAGAGCAGTGATGCAGACGGCGAGTAGCGCAGCCTGGTAGCGCAACTGGTTTGGGACCAGTGGGTCGGAGGTTCGAATCCTCTCTCGCCGACCAATAAGAAAAAGCCTCGATTATATCGAGGCTTTTTCGTATCTACGATTTAGCTTTTTAAAACCCGCCATACTTTTTCTACATCTACATCTACATCTACATCTACATCTACATCTACATCTACATCTACATCTACATCTTACATCTACAATTTATGTTTTTTATTTCGTGTTATGTGTTTCAGATAAGAAAACTAAAATGATGCTTTTAACAGAAATATCGTTCTTATCACTTAAGAGTTATTAATAATTTAATTTATTGCTGAATTTTAATCTTCAAAAAAAGATGAATTAAATACATAAAATAATAGATAGTAATTATATGAAATATAAGTCTTTTATTTTATTTGTCGGCAAATGCCAACACTCGCTACTTTGGGTGTCTCCAATAGGAGACATGTAATACATTGATTTTATAGGGTTAAATATTGGTTGTGTTTTTCTTGTCGTGAAAAAGAGACGTATATCAGACACTATATTTTCTTTTTCTACTTAGCAATAGCGTGTTGGAAGTACAGGTCGTCGCTTATTTATCATTGAAAATGAGTAGAGTCAGAAAGGAAAACTAGAATTCAATAAGTTACCTTACTTTTTTAGGGATAGGGGATATTTTTAATAAAAAATGAAAAATTGGCACGCTAAATGCTTTATGTATATTGTAGATGCTCATTCCACTCCTTATGACAGCATATGACTTCATAAACCTAGGAATGATGCAGAGCCGATTATTCGGTGCCTACGTCCACGTTAACGATGAACATCATTCATCATCAACAGGACGAAACGTTGAGTGAGGCACCATCCGTCTGTAGACCTGATTGTATATTTATGCGCCTGTATAGTTTTATACAGGCGTTTTTTTATATACCAACCACACATCCATTTTGTATTCACTGCATTAACACGCTATTATCCAGTGCAAGGGGAGATTGGGGATAGCATCAATATGATAAATAAGCAAAAAGCATATCTTGCACAAGAAAAACTCTTTCTTATAGAGAAGTTTGGCCCATTATTGTTTTTTTTGATCCCTCTTATCATGCTCATTATAGGTGGCAAATCATGGGCTAAATATGTGGTTTTTCTTTGTCAGGGGATCGCACTGATTTATATCGTCGTGTTTTATCAAGCGAAAAAACATTATTTGGCATTTAAGCAAGAAAATGAGAAGGGAATACCCACTCGCTTTTATCGTATCGCTTGGGTGTATGTGTTTTTGACTCTATGTGTAGAAGTGGTGTTGTTATTTCAACGAGGCTTTTAAATCACATAAAAAAACCCTCAATAAAGAGGGTTTTTAGATCAGTTAATTAAACGATTTATGATCACGTTCTCATCGAATGTGTTTATTTACTTTTTTTAGGCTCTTCAAAAATGACAGAGTCTTTTTTCAGTGTCATTAATAAAGCATCTTTACGCACTTTCGCCGACTCTTCAGATTTTTTCTGTTTATCTAATGCATCAGCAAGCCACGCAAAATCATGAACATCAGGGCGTTGTTTTAATGCATTACGAAAAGCCTCTTCAGCTTGACCCCATTGCCCTTGTTGCATTGCTATCTGACCTAATGTGCTATTGAGTAATGGTGTTGGCCCATGCTGTTTAATTAATGAATTGAGTACTTTCAAAATCACACTGGCATCTGTATTTTTTAAACGAGGTAATAGTAGGATCAAACGCTCGTCATATTGGCGTTTAATGCCGTCTAAGATGATCGTTTGAGCGCTATCAGGATCGTTGCATTCAATAAGGTGTTCAGCTAAAACAACACGTAATGCATTATCGTGATGCACTTTACGAGGCTGCGCTTTCCACCAATTTTTCAGTCCATCACAGCCATTTTCGGACATCTTCTGCCCCATAATGCCAATGTAGGCTTTTTGGCGTAATTGAGCGAGTTCATCATCCGTGTGTAATGCAATTTTTTGCATGGAAGGAATGATATCAAGCAATGCTTGCCAAGCAGCGGTTCGGGTATAAGCCGTTTCAGCTAAACGTAAAACCTCAGGATGGCGAGGTGCTTGATTTAATAATTCATCAACGCCAGTACGCGCCGCATGATTTTCATTTTGCGCCAATAAAATACGCACCCGTGTAATATCAACTGGAAGTTGATTGGTATCGGCAAGCTCAGCTGCGCGTTCAAGGTGTTGCTGAACTCGGAATTCATCACCGCGCTGTTGTGCTGCTTCTGCTGCTAATAGGTAGTTTACAACTGGCTGTTCAGCATAGTCTGCATTGCGACTCATCAGTTTTTCAACTTCTTTAAAATCACCTTCCGCTAATTTCATTAATGCCATACTGGTTTGTTTGCGCGCACGATTACGTTTACGGAAAGAAAACCAACTATAGGCTTTTGAACCTGTACCAATAAAGCGGCGATAACTCCAACCAATCAGTAGTAGTGCTAATTGTAGCAAAACAAACATAATGACCAAGCTGGTTACACTGGTTTCAATATCCCAATCATCAGTTTGTATAAGCACATAACCTTGATGGCCTGCCAATAGTGGGCCAAAAATGATACCCGCAATAAGCACCACAAAAAGGAGCAGTATTTTTAACATAAGCTTATTCTCCTCGTGGTGTTACTGGTGCATCAACTGCTGTGCTATCAGCTGCGGCATCTTGTACGCTTTCTGATGCGTTATGTTCAGCTTCTACAGCTTGGGCATCTTGGGCTTCAACAGCTTGTGTTTCAGCAATTTTTGGCTCTGCATACTCATTTTGTGCCAGTAAATTGCGGATTTGCTTTTCTACTCGTTTTTCTAGCAAGGTCGGGCTCTTCAATTCTGATGGTATTGCAAGCGTAATAGGTTGTTTCTCTAATTCAGATACCGTATCTAAAAATGCGGTTGTACTTGGATCAGAGGTATCAAAATAAGCACGAACCCAGGTGGATACTGCCTCAAGCGATTGCTGGTAGATCTCAGTTTGATGGCGAGGAACAGCTTGGGAAGCAATTAATAAACGTGAACGAATATTCTCACGTAAATAGATATCTTGGTTTGGCGC
The DNA here is from genome assembly GCF_003144445.1 of Proteus sp. TJ1640. Classification (NCBI taxonomy): domain Bacteria; kingdom Pseudomonadati; phylum Pseudomonadota; class Gammaproteobacteria; order Enterobacterales; family Morganellaceae; genus Proteus; species Proteus sp. TJ1640. The sequence goes on along the minus strand of NZ_PENY01000018.1, from coordinate 237,787 downwards.
TAATAAAGGAACGGCTGCGGTATCACGGCGACGAATAGTAATAAAATCATCCATAAAGCTTTTCCAGCTTTTGCTGAGATTCTGTTTCCAATCAGAAAGTGAACCTGAAATGGTTTCGTCGTTTTTATCCATTGGTGAGCCATTACGCTCCAAACCCGCTAAGCGGAGATTATCAATCTGATTCGCTAACTGGTTTAATTGTAAGATGGTGCCATCATTATCGATTTTAGTGAGAGCAGCTAAACTGCTGATATCTTCATTAATAGCACGGCGGATCTCAAGTAAGCTCGGATCATTCATTTCCGCTAAGCTACTATCAGCACCTTTTAGTAGACTTACTGCGGTTACGACATCTTGATCATTCCACAACTTCCGACCTGCCATTTTTACCATAAAATCAGCTTGTGCTAATAGCCAACTTTTGACATCTGCATTAGAAATAGCGGCAAAGCGTGTTTGTAGATCTTGGATTTGGCGCTCTGTTGTTTGGCGCTCATTTTGTAACTTATCAATAGTCTGTTTTTGTGAGTTAAACATGCTATCAATATTGTCAAAGCGTTGTTGATAAGTGTTTTGGAGCTGTTGTAATTGGGTAAGCTCAGATTTGAGTGATTGATTTTCTACACTCAGCTTTGATGCTTGTTGATTGGTGTAATAGTAAAGGCCACCACCGATTGCCAAAATAACAAGAATAGCAACAGCACTTCCAATTAGGCCTGAGCGCTTGTTATTAACAGGTTTGACTTCCTGATAGCGGACATTCTCATCAGCTTTAACTGCATCTTTTGGCAAGTCATTATCATTTGTATTTTTCTGTTCCGTCATATCGGCGTCTCATTTAGGTTCTATATTAATGCATGAAATAAAGCATCATTATTGGCACTTTCAGCAACGGTGATAGTTTCCCACCCTAATGTTTTTGCTATTGTTGCTAATCGTTCACTGACCACAATTAAATGGCAGTTTAACAGCCATGCTTTTTTAGATTCAGCGACTAGATCAAACAGTTGTTGTAACATTTCACCGCTAGTGACAACAAGCGTATCAACCTGTGCTTTTTCCCATTGAAGCGCAAATTCTTCAGGGGAATAATTAATAAATAGGCGTTGGTAACATTCGCATTCATCAACAATTGCGCCTCGTTGACTCAATGTTTTTGCGAGTAAGTCACGACCACCGTTACCTCTAAGTAGTAATATTCGCTTGTTTTTCACCTGATTAAGCGCAGGAAGGTTAAGAAGATCCTCACTGGTTTCTCCTTGCTCAGGGTAGCAAATTGGAAGGCTACTTAAATGTTGGAAATCTTTCGCTGTGCTTTTACCTATTCCATAATAGGATAGCGTATCTGGCCATGATTGTTGTAATTGATTTAGCTGCCAGTTTGCGTATGACACCGCATTTTTGGAAAGTAAAAATACACAATCACCCGCCTTTAATCCTTTTAGTTTAGCATCTAATAAAGGGAGTTCACGACCTGCGGTGATCTCGATTAAAGGTGCTTGAAAAGCTGTTTTACCCGCATCAATTAAACGCTGGGTTAATGCTTTTCCTGCTGGGTTGGGGCGAGTAACTAAAATACTCATGCAGGTGTGCTACCTTGATACACTGCCGTTAAAATAGCTCTTGCACCTTTATCTAAAAGCTCTTCAGCCAATGAGATGCCTGCGGTTTCAGCGTTTTCAGGCGTCACTAAACGTTCACCTCGTAAAATAGTTTCACCATCAGGTGAACCGACTAAAGCCCGCAACCAAATTTTGTCATCTTGCCAAATAGCGTAGCTTCCAATTGGAACCTGGCAACCGCCTTCAAGGCGCGTATTCATTGCACGTTCTGCTTTAACACAAATTGCTGTTCGGGAATGATTGAGCGCATCTAATAGCTGGCGAGTTTCATTGTCATCTAAGCGACACTCAATTCCCACTGCGCCTTGTCCAACCGCGGGTAAAGATTGCTCAGCTGATAATGGCGTACGAATACGTTCATTAAGGCCTAGGCGTTTTAAGCCTGCAACAGCAAGAATAATAGCATCGTAATCGCCGTTATCTAATTTACTTAAGCGAGTGCCTACATTACCTCGTAAATCACGAATAATCAGATCAGGGCGTTGTGCTTTTAATTGACATTGGCGACGTAAACTTGATGTGCCTACAATACTACCCGCAGGAAGTTCTTCTAACGCATTATAATGATTAGAAACAAAGGCATCACGAGGATCTTCACGTTCACAAATAGTAACTAATCCTAAGCCTTCGGGGAAATCAATAGGAACATCTTTCATAGAGTGCACAGCAATATCTGCACGTGATTCAAGTAGAGCAAGTTCTAATTCTTTTACGAATAGCCCTTTGCCACCCACTTTAGCTAAAGGTGTATCTAGGATGATGTCACCTTTAGTGACCATCGGTACTAATTCGACGACTAAACCTGGATGAGTAAGTTGCAGTTGTTCTTTCACATAAAGCGCCTGCCACATAGCGAGAGGACTTTGGCGGGTAGCAATACGGATGGTACTTTTTGACATAATAGTATTATCTCTTCCGAGCGATTAGCGATATTTTTGTTTAGAAATAAGCCATTGTTTTAACACTTTAAGGCCCAATTTTCCAGTTAAGGCGCTTTGTATCGTAATAACAATGAAAGAAATGAGGTCATCATCGAAAAAGAAAAAAAGAAAAAGGAAATAAAAAATAAGTAATTTATTAATGGATACTATTGGGTTTAGTTATTTTTAGAATTTTATTCTTTTTATATCTATATTAAAAGTGTGGTTATTAACAAGATTAAAACATTAGATTATATTTATTAACAAGCTATAAGCAAGAAGAGATATAAATATTATGTTTTATCTGAACATATTGATAAAACGGCTATTATTGTAAATATGCTTATCTTTCTTATTATTTTTTTAATATATAAAAACACGATAAATTTTAACAAAATTATTATTAAATAAAAGAAAGAGAAATAATAAAAATAGAGAAAAGAATTTAGTCTTAATTTAAATAAATAATTAATAAAAATTAAATATTATTTTAAATATTATTATCGCAATATTAAAAATAGAATTATTATTTTAAGTATAAAAATGAAAAACAATCAAAAAATATAAATAATTCATTATTATCAATCAGTTGTTTCTATTTCCGATTTTTTATCGCTTTTTGATGTTTTGTCAAAATTTATTTTCAGTTTCATCATTAAGTAAACAGGGATTTTTATAGGCTAAAGAGAGGATTGAGCGATTTTTTTTATCATTTTTTATGTAAGTAAAGTGATTTATCTTCATGATTCTAAGGGTATTTATTCGATAGCTTTACACGATTAAGCGTTTAAATATCACTTTTAGATCTTGGTGCTATATTTTGAGATCCTCTTTACGCCTTGCGTTCAAGGTGTTAAATTGATCACGTTTCCGAGATTTTGTTAGTAAAGTTTTATCTATTAATATTACTTAACTCAACCTTGGTGACTTATAAACTCAGATTCTACTATCTTCTTAGTATTGTTCAGGCGAAACTCTTGTATCTTTATATTGAAACACTGAAGCAACGGCTGGATGCGATTAATCAACTCAGACTGGAACGAGCATTTGCATCGATGTGTGATGTTTTTAAACAGGTCTATGGTTTAATTCCTGTTTTATTGCATTACCACCATCCTGAGTTGCCCGGCTACATACAAGGAAATGTTCCTCACGGCACATGTTTCTTTGAACCTGATGACATGCAACGTCAATGGGCCAATAAGCTGATTAACGCATTATGTGATGAGCCAATGGAAGGGTACGCCAGCGGAGAGTTGCCAATTACTGGCATCTACTCGATGGGTAGCACTTCTTCTATTGGGCAAAGTCACTGCTCTGATATTGATATTTGGGTCTGCCATCAATCATGGCTGGATCAGGATGAGCGTGCGCTTTTACAACGTAAGTGCCAACTGATTGAACAGTGGGCTGGTGAGCTAGGCATTGACGTTACATTTTTCTTAATCGATGAAAATAGATTTCGCCATCATGCAAGCGGTAGCTTAGGTGGGGAAGATTGTGGTTCTACTCAACATATTCTTTTACTTGATGAATTTTACCGTACAGCGGTACGTCTTGCAGGTAAACGCTTGCTATGGACGATGGTGCCAGTAGAAGAAGAACACCATTATGATGAATATGTTAACTCCCTTTATGCTCAGGGCGTATTAACACCCAATGAGTGGTTAGATTTGGGGGGGTTAGGTGAACTTTCAGCCGAAGAGTATTTTGGTGCAAGTTTATGGCAACTTTATAAAAGCGTTGATTCACCATATAAAGCGGTATTAAAAAGTATTTTATTAGAAGCTTATTCAGCGGATTATCCTAATGGAAAACTGCTGGCATTAGAGATGAAGCAACATCTACACCGTGGCGAAATCGTTAATTATGGTTTAGATGCTTATTGTATGATGCTTGAGCGTGTTACTCGTTATTTGGTTTCTATCAATGATTTAACCCGCCTTGATCTTATCCGTCGCTGTTTTTACCTTAAAGTGTGTGAAAAATTATCTAACGAAAAAACACAAAATGAATCCGAAGGTTGGAGACGACAAGTTTTATCGCAATTGGTCACTCAGTGGCAATGGGATAACGAACGGTTAACGATACTCGATACCCGTGATAGCTGGAAAATCGAGCGAGTACGTGATGCGCACAACGAACTATTAGATACGATGATGCAAAGCTATCGTAATCTTATCCGTTTCGCGCGTCGCAATAATTTAAGTGTCAGTGCAAGTCCACAAGATATTGGTGTATTAACACGTAAACTTTATGCGGCATTCGAAGCATTGCCTGGTAAAGTGACACTGGTTAATCCGCAAATATCTCCTGATTTATCAGAGTCGCATTTAACCTTTATTTATGTACCACAAGGCCGAGCAAATCGTAGCGGTTGGTATTTATATAATCGTGCCCCTGATTTTGAAAATATCGTTGGACATCAACCATTAGAATATAACCGCTATTTAAATAAATTAGTGGCATGGTCTTACTTTAATGGGCTGTTAACGAAAGAGTCTCGAGTTTATATTCATCAAGGAGAATCCTCTTGTGATGAAATTAAACTACATGAATTAGTTAGGGATATGTCGAGCCATTTCCCGATTCGTTTACCTGCACCGACACCGAAAGCACTGTATAGCCCTTGTGAAATTAGACACCTTGCGATTATTGTCAATTTAGAAACTGACCCAACAGAAAGTTTTTCTGATCAAGTGGTTCACTTTGATTTTAGAAAATTAGATGTCTTTAGTTTTGGCGAAAAAGAGCAGTGTCTTATTGGTAGCATTGATTTGTTGTATCGTAACTCTTGGAATGAAGTAAGAACCCTTCATTTCAGTGGTACACAATCTATGTTGGAATCGTTAAAAACGATTTTAGGTAAAATGCACCAAGATGCGGCTCCACCTGCTTCTGTTGAAGTATTCTGTTATAGCCAACATTTGCGTGGTTTAATCCGTACTCGTGTTCAGCAGTTAGTTTCAGAATGTATTGAATTGCGGTTATCAACGAATCGTTTAGAGCCGGGGCGTTTTAAAGCTTTGCGTATTGCTGGGCAAACGTGGGGATTGTTCTTTGAACGCCTCAATGTGTCAGTACAAAAATTAGAAAATGCTATCGAGTTTTATGGTGCAATTTCATATAACAAGCTTCATGGGTTGCCGGTTAAATTAGATAAAGATGCTCGCTATTTACCTGCGGTGATTGATGGTTTTGCGTGTGAAGGGATTATCCAATTCTTCTTTGAAACCACAGAAGATAATAATGTCTTTAATATCTATATCTTAGATGAAGCAAATCGCGTCGAAATTTATTCCCATTGTGAAGGAAGTAAAGAAGAGTTAGTGAAAGATGTTAGCCGTTTCTACTCTTCCTCTCATGACCGATTTACATATGGCTCAAGCTTTATCAATTTTAACTTGCCACAATTTTATCAAATTGTGAAAGTGGAAGGCTTAACACAAGTGTTACCTTTTGCTGGTGGATCATTTGGTAAATTATCCGATCTAGGTAGTAAAGAAGCGCAACCTGAGATGAATATTATTGCCCACGGATTTACAGATTATAAAGCTGTGCAACACACTTAATTGAGTACGAGCCAATAAAAACACAAATGGGAGCTTTGATAGCTCCCATTATTGTAATTAACCGCGCTTCTTAGAAAGAAAACGCTTCCCCACTTTGTTCTGTTATTGCTTGTGCTAGCATGGTTAAAAATTCACCGCCACTTCTATCACAAATCCATTGCTCATCTTTCCAATCAAAGTGATAACCACCAGAACGTGTTGCTAACCAAATTTGATGAAACGCTTCCTGACGATTAATAATAATTTTGCTATTATTTTCAAAGGTTAATGTCATTACACCGCCATTGATTTCACAATCAATATCTGCGTCACCTTCATAATTATCAATAGTTTGTTCTATTTCTGACAAGAGTTCGTCAGCTAATTGGTGAAATTCACTGTCGTTCATCTTCATTTCCTATTTGCTTTTCGAGATCTAACTGCGATTATAGAGGATATTAACCAAATAAATGACAGGCAGATTTCGAATGAAAACGTATTTACGTTGCACTCTTGCTATAATAACACTGATTTCTCTTTCTGGTTGTGGCTTGAAAGGCCCTCTTTATTTCCCACCTGAAGATACTCAGGCAAAAATGACACAGTCACCCCAGCCAACCCAGCAAGTTGAGAGCGCCTCAACTCAGACCAATTAGTCAATTTTAGAAACGGTAATTTCGTTTCAGGCAGGGGCAAGATGCAATTTTCAAAAATGCATGGTCTTGGTAACGACTTTATGGTGGTCGATGCTGTGACTCAAAATGTTTATTTTTCACCAGAATTAATATGTCGATTAGCGAATCGCCATACTGGTGTTGGGTTTGATCAATTATTGGTGGTTGAAGCTCCTTATGATCCTGAACTCGATTTCCATTATCGTATTTTTAATGCGGATGGAAGTGAGGTTGCGCAGTGTGGTAATGGCGCTCGTTGCTTTGCTCGATTTGTGAGATTAAAAGGTCTTACAAACAAAAGAGAGATAAAAGTCAGTACACAGTCTGGCAGAATGACCTTGCAAGTTATGGATAATGACGATGTGTGCGTCAATATGGGGGAGCCCGAATTTGAACCTCAAAAAATCCCTTTCCGTGCACAAAAAGCAGAAAAGACCTATATTATCAGGGCAATGGAACGCACTGTATTATGTGGTGTAGTTTCAATGGGAAACCCCCATTGCGTTATTCAGGTTGAAGACATTAAAACAGCCGAAGTTGAGTTGTTAGGACCTGTGTTAGAGCAACATGAACGTTTTCCTGAACGTGCTAATATTGGTTTTATGCAGATCGTAGACAGAAACAACCTTCATTTACGGGTATTTGAACGAGGTGCGGGCGAAACGAATGCCTGTGGTAGCGGAGCTTGTGCTGCTGTTGCTATCGGTATTTCACAAGGTTTATTAGATAAACGAGTGAAAGTGACTTTACCCGGTGGTGTACTGCTAATTGAATGGAAAGGAGAGGGTAACTCTCTTTATATGACTGGGCCAGCGACACATATTTATGATGGGATCATCCAGCTATAATATTATTTTTTGAGAGGCTATCTGTATGACGGATAAAAATGAGCAGTTTTGTTGCCCTGAAACAAACGAACTTAATGATCAACAAGTGATCCGTTACCTTAGGGAGCATCCTGGTTTTTTTATCCGTAATGCAAGCTATATCGAGCAAATGAAAGTTCCTCATCCCGTCAGAGGAACTGTTTCTTTAGTTGAATGGATAATGTCGCGTCAACGAAACCGTATCCATTATCTTGAAGAAGATATGCGTTTGTTGATAGAACAAGCCTCGGAAAATGAAGCACTGTTTAGCCAACTCTTATTATTAATTTCTGAACTATCCAACAGTGCTTCTCTTCACGAAATGCTAGAACGCTTAAACCTCTGGGCAAAAGGATTAGGGCTTTATTCAGTTCAATTACGCCTATTTACTGATCGCTGGCAATTGCAGCCACCTTTAGATGCACAAGATCTCCCATTATCTCGTCAAGCATTTGAACATTTTCGCATTCAACGTATGGGTGATGATAATCACTATTTAGGCCCATTAAATGGGCAAGAGATAATGCTATTGATGCCGAATGTACGACGTTCTGGTTCCGTTGCGCTTTCATTGTTAGGGCATTATGGTGATTTGGGGGTGATTATTTTTAATAGCCGAGATAACCAACATTTTCAGGAAGGGATGGGAACAGTAATGCTGGATAAGCTAGCCCATATTTTACCCGAATTATTACTTCGTTGGATTGCAAGGCAATGAATCAACCAATAGATATTCCAGAAACACTCTCCACCGCTATCGAGCAATTCCTGCGTTATATTCAAGTTGAACGCCGATTAAGCCCTGTCACAGTAGAAAATTATCATCGTCAACTGATGGCATTAGCACAAATGATGGTGGCGATGAAAATCACACAATGGATATCACTCGAAAGCCAACATGTACGCATGTTATTAGCAAAAAGTAATCGTAGCGGGTTACAACCGACTAGCCTTGCTTTGCGCTTTTCGGCGTTACGTAGCTTTCTTGATTGGCAAGTGGCGCAAGGAATGTTAGCGGTTAATCCAGCAAAAGGTATTCGCACGCCTAAATCGGGTCGTCACCTTCCTAAAAATATGGATGTTGATGAAGTTAGCCAATTGATGAATATCGACCTAAAAGATCCGCTTTCTGTTAGAGATAGAACCATGTTGGAAGTGATGTATGGTGCAGGATTACGTCTATCAGAATTGACTAACTTAAATATTAGCGATATCGACATGAATGAAGGCGAAGTTCGTGTTTTAGGTAAAGGGAGTAAAGAACGAAAAGTGCCGCTGGGAAGAAAAGCGCTAGAGTGGTTACAAAATTGGTTTCCGATACGAGAGCTCTATGCACCTGAAGATAAAGCTGTCTTTATCTCAACCCAAAGTGGTAAACGTTTATCTGTGCGCAGTGTACAAAAACGGTTTGAACTTTGGGGGATTAAGCAAGGACTAAGTAGCCATGTGAACCCTCATAAATTGCGCCACTCATTTGCCACACATTTATTGGAATCCAGTGGTGATTTGCGTGCTGTACAAGAGTTATTAGGGCACGCCAATTTATCGACCACACAAGTTTATACCCACTTAGATTTTCAGCATTTAGCGAAAGTCTATGATGCTGCTCATCCGAGAGCTAAGAGAGAAAAATCATAATGCGCTTTTACAGAACTCTGACGCCAATCGCAGCGATGACTTTTGATTTAGATGATACGCTGTATGACAATGTGCCAGTGATGGACAGGACTGAAAAAGAGACACTGGATTTTATTCGTCAATATGATCTGCGTTTTAATCATTTCACAGAAAAAGAGGTGAATGATTATAAAAAGCCACTTTTAGAAAATGATCCTGATATTTTTCATGATATTACGCAATGGCGTTGGCTTGCGGCTAGAAATATGTTGTTAGATTACGGTTACAGTGAAGCCAAAGCACAACAAGGTGCGGATGAAATTATGGCGCACTTTGCTTATTGGCGTAGCCGCATTAATGTACCTAATAATACTCATCATGTTCTCACCGAATTGGCACAGAAAATCCCATTAATTGCGATTACAAATGGTAATGCAAACCCATTAAGTTGTGGTTTAGGACAGTATTTTTCACATATTTTAAAAGCTGGCCCTGATGGTCGCTCTAAACCTTATCCTGATATGTTTGATAAAGCTGCCGCACTGTTAGATCTTCCACATGAGAAAATCCTACATGTGGGAGATCACCTTGTAACCGATGTCGAGGGAGCCGTTAGTAGTGGATTACAAGCGTGTTGGATTAACCTTGATAGCCGTAGTTTGTTTGAAGAAGGTGAAACCAGAGTAATGCCGCATATTGAAATTACAGATTTAAGTAAACTAATAGAATTAGTTTAATGTGATATGCGGTAAGAATGGCACAGATAAACGCGGTTAAGAAAGGCTTTATTTTGCATAGCACGTGAATTCCTGTTAGTTTGTTGCTTACTCTCTATTTCTGTATATATCCACAGTATTTTCTTCACTAAATGATTGGTAATTATGGACGTCTCATATCTGCTAGAAGGCCTTAACGATAAACAGCGTGAAGCGGTAGCCGCACCTCGCATTAATATGCTGGTGTTAGCTGGCGCTGGCAGTGGTAAAACACGGGTACTGGTACATCGTATCGCATGGTTATTATCTGTTGAACAAGCTTCTCCTTTTTCGATTATGGCGGTGACGTTTACCAATAAAGCCGCCGCAGAGATGCGACATCGTATTGAGGACTTAATTGGTACAAGTCAAGGCGGTATGTGGATCGGCACGTTCCATAGCCTTGCTCATCGTTTATTACGCGCACACTATCTTGATGCAAATTTGCCACAAGACTTTCAAATTATTGACAGTGACGATCAATATCGTCTTATTCGTCGCATTGTTAAATCGATGAACCTTGATGATAAACAATGGCCTGCACGACAAGGAATGTGGTACATCAACGGTAAAAAAGATGAAGGATTACGCCCTCAGCATATTCAAACCTATGGTAATCCTGTTGAAACAACATGGTTGAAAGTGTATCAAGCATATCAAGAAGCTTGCGATCGTGCGGGGCTGGTGGACTTTGCAGAGCTTTTATTACGTGCTCATGAGCTTTGGTTGAATAAGCCGCAAATTTTAGAACATTACCAAAATCGCTTTACTAATATCTTGGTTGATGAGTTTCAAGATACTAACCGTATTCAATATGCATGGATTAGAATGCTGGCGGGTCAAACGGGTAAAGTGATGATTGTCGGTGACGACGACCAATCCATTTATGGTTGGCGTGGTGCACAGGTTGAGAATATTCAAAACTTCTTAAATGAATTCCCCGGCGCAGAGACTATCCGATTAGAGCAAAATTATCGTTCTACCAGCAATATTCTAAAAGCCGCGAATGCACTCATTGCTAATAACAGTGACAGATTAGGTAAAAATCTGTGGACTGAAGGTGCAGAAGGTGAGCCTATTTCGCTGTATTGTGCTTTTAATGATTTAGATGAAGCGCGTTATGTAGTTGGTCGAATTAAACGCTGGCAAGAAGAAGGCGGTGCACTGACAGATTGTGCCATTCTTTATCGCAGTAATGCTCAATCTCGTATAATGGAAGAAGCATTATTACAAGCAGCGATGCCATATCGTATCTATGGCGGTCAACGTTTCTTCGAGCGCCAAGAAATCAAAGATGCACTCTCTTATATGAGATTAACGGCGAATCGCCATGATGATGCTTCTTTCGAGCGTGTTGTGAATACACCAACACGGGGTATAGGTGATAGAACATTAGATATTGTTCGCCAAGTTGCAAGAGATAACCAAATTACCTTATGGGAAAGCGCATTACAGGTTATCGAACATAAAATGCTAGCAGGGCGAGCAACCGCTGCAATCCAACGATTTTTAGAACTGATCGAAACACTCGCTTCTGAAACGGCAGATATGCCATTACATGTGCAAACAGACCGAATTATTCGTGATTCAGGTTTAAAAGCGATGTATGAGCAAGAAAAAGGTGAAAAAGCACAAGCTCGTATTGAAAACTTAGAAGAGCTGGTTACTGCGACTCGCCAATTTAGTTATCAAGATGAAGACGAAGATTTGATGCCACTGCAAGCGTTTCTTTCTCATGCTGCATTAGAATCAGGCGAAAGCCAAGCTGATGCATATCAAGATGCTGTGCAGTTAATGACACTTCATTCGGCTAAAGGGCTCGAATTTTCACAAGTCTTTATTGTGGGTGTAGAAGAAGGTATGTTCCCAAGTCAGATGTCGCTAGATGAAGGTGGGCGTTTAGAAGAAGAGCGTCGTTTGGCTTATGTGGGTGTCACGCGAGCAATGAAAAAGTTAACGCTTACTTACGCTGAAAACCGCCGTCTATATGGAAAAGAAGTCAGTCATCGGCCATCTCGCTTTATTGGTGAGTTACCTAAAGAGTGTGTTGAAGAAGTTCGTTTACGTGCGACGGTTTCACGTCCTGTCAATCATAGCCGTTTAGGCACTCCGATTAGCAATGATACCGGTTATTCGCTTGGGCAACGTGTGAAGCACCCTAAATTTGGTGATGGCACCATTATCAATATTGAAGGTAGCGGTGAACATTGCCGATTACAAATCGCCTTTAATGGTGAAGGTATTAAATGGCTGGTAGCTGCATTTGCTCGACTAGAGTAAGTTGTCATTTAAAGTGAGCAGTTACTATCTTAATATAAAAAACACCCTTACTTATCTATCAAATAAGTAAGGGTGTTTTTTTAAGGGATGTTCGATTTGATTACTTAATAATCTCGTTATCTATTCTTACTCAACGGGATTAATTGATGAAACTCTCTAGCGTATTCTTTTATACCTACTCTTTTGTTTCACCTTGCACGCGAACTTCTTCCGCCTCTTTTTCTAGTAATGAATTATTGATTGAAAATACTGAGGAAGTCCTGTGTGATACTTATCATCCCAGTGAACCTATCAATGAATTTGAAGAAGATTTGTATTGTAAGTTATTGAGACATCAACGTGATTTTGTTCCTCGAGTTAATCTCTATTACAGCGTTGTGATTAACCATATTCAATGGGTTAATAATGCAATATCAACGTTATTTAGGTACTCAAATCGCTATGTAGAAGCGAAATCAAAGAGTGCGCATTCATTAAAGAAGAGTAAGCAGAAAAAACTCTCTTCCGCTTTTACACAAATTAGTAATTTAGCGGAAGAGTGAGTTTTAGGAGGTTAGCTACGTCTTAAACGGCGTTGTGTATAAAGTGCATCAAGTGTAAAGAGGATCAGGGCAACCCAAATAAAACCAAAGGTCACTAATCTTTCTGCATCAATTTGCTCGCCATATACCATTGTGGCAAGAATAAACATCAAGGTGGGGCCAATATATTGGAAAAAACCCAAAGTTGATAAACGCAGATGATGTGCAGCTTCTGTAAAGAGTAGTAGCGGTACAGTTGTAATAATACCGGCTGCAATTAACAAGGTATTTAATGACCAACTATTTTCAAGCATATTGCTAGTCGGCGAATGTGTGAAAAATAAGATATAAACTAATGCAACAGGGAATAGCCATAATGTCTCTACCAGCATACCTGTTTGTGCATCGACACCCAATTTTTTACGCAGTAAGCCATAAAGGCCAAAAGTCACGGCAAGGCTTAATCCAATCACGGGCACTGAACCAAAGTGCCAGAGTTGAATAAATACACCAGTAAATGCCAAACCTACTGCTATCCATTGCATACGGCGGAACCGCTCGCTCAAGAAAAGCATGCCAAATAGTACGTTAACGAGTGGGTTAATAAAGTAGCCAAGGCTGGCTTCTAGCATATAACCATGGTTAACCGCCCATATATAGGTAAGCCAGTTAGTTGCGATAATAATGGCAGTCAGTGCTAAAAGAAGAATTTTTTTAGGTTGACGTATTAATTGGCGCAAATAAGGCCAATGACGACTGATAGTCATTAAAATCAACATGAAAAAGAACGACCATAAAATGCGGTGCGTTAAGATCTCTTCTGCGGGCACTTCTTGAATGCTTTTAAAATAGACAGGGGCAATACCCCAGATCAAATAGGCGCCTAAGGCACATAAAACGCCTTTCATCGTGTTTTTCTGGCTCATGCTATCTCTGGATTTGATGGAAAGGAAAAGTGTGACGGGGTTATCATACCCAATGACATTATTTAATGTGTCATTAGGCATGTATTTTTACAAGTAATTAATACTAATCTAAGCATTATCGCGCACAATGAATTTTAGCAAAGGCTTAACCTACAATATAAGTTGCTGTCCCACTCGCAATATGAATTTGTTTTTCATTATGTAATTCAACACGAGCAACAGACACTTTATTACCACTGCGTAAAATATGGCTACTTGCAGTAAAACATTCTCCACGTCCCGGTCTTAAATAATCAACACGTAAATCAATAGTGCCCATATTAGCGAGTTTTTGTTCGAGTTGCTCTTGGGATATTGGTGCTAAACGTGTTAATGCGTTACCGACACAAACTAATCCCGCGCTGACATCAAGTACAGAAGCAATAAGCCCACCATGTAAGATACGTTGAGCAATATTACCAACAAGTTTATCTTGATACCGAAATTGAATTTCAGCGTAGTCTTGCTCAAAACGAACTAGCTCTAAGCCAATTAATTGATTAAAGGGCATCTTATAAACAAAAACATGACCAATTAGTGTTTGAGCCTCTTCTAATGTTAACAGTTTTTCCATTTTTAGAACCTCTAATATCACATCATTAAGTTAATATTATGTTAATGATACATGACAAATTCGTAATTGCACATTCGTGCTATAAATATAATGATGTGAAAATATACGAGATTTAATGGCAATTACGTGTAAAATATGGACGCTAAAGTGCAATAAAGCACATATATAAGAACTAATTCTAAAGTAAGTACTAACTTCTATATTATTCAATAATGAAACAGGATAATTAACTATGCGTTACATCCGTTCTTTACTTGCGGTGGTTTTATTCTATCCAGCATGGGGATTTGCATCAGAAATTCAAGCATCATCATCTCCTGCACCGCTTGTTCAGGGCAGTATCATTTCTGGTTTATTACAAGAATACGATTCACCTTTTGTTCTTTATCCTTATGAATCCAATTATATTATTTACACTGACACCTCTGATATGAATAAAGAGGCTATTCAAAGTTATGATTGGGGTAATAAGGCTAAAAAAGATGAGGTGAAATTTCAGCTCAGTTTGGCCTTCCCTTTGTGGCGCGGTATTGCGGGCGAAAACTCTGTTTTAGCGGCATCTTATACTCAACGTTCTTGGTGGCAATTAAGTAATAAGAAAGAATCAGCCCCTTTCCGTGAAACAAACTATGAACCGCAACTTTTTCTAGGCTGGGCAACAGACTATAAATTTGCAGGTTGGACACTTCGTGAAATAGAAACAGGTTTTAATCACGAATCGAATGGTCGTTCTGATCCCACCTCTCGTAGCTGGAACCGCGCTTATGCGCGTTTTATGGCACAAAAAGGCAATTTACAGCTTGATC
The DNA here is from genome assembly GCF_003144445.1 of Proteus sp. TJ1640. Lineage (NCBI taxonomy): Bacteria > Pseudomonadati > Pseudomonadota > Gammaproteobacteria > Enterobacterales > Morganellaceae > Proteus > Proteus sp. TJ1640. Next base: position 222,636 of record NZ_PENY01000018.1, on the reverse strand, counting down.
TAAAGCCTTGGTATCGCTTTAGTGAAAGTGCTCAACGTGATGATAATCCAGATATTAATCGCTATATGGGTTATTACCGTTTAAAAGTGGGCTATCGACTAGGCGAAAGTGTGATCACCGCAACTGGACGTTATAACTGGAACAGTGGTTATGGGGCGGCTGAATTAGGCTGGAGTTACCCAATCACTAAGCATGTACGTTTTTATACCCAAGTATTTAGTGGCTATGGCGAATCGATGATTGACTATAATTTTCGCCAGACACGGGTTGGTGTGGGTGTGATGCTGAATGATATGCTGTAATTTTCTCCGTTCTGGGTTAGCATAGCGCTATAAATGATGATGGCACCTTCACATTGGTGCCTTTTCTTTTACTCCTCATCATAGTTTTTATCAGCAGCTTTTCAGAGGAACGGTGTGTCCACAGCAGAAGTTCTTAACTCAATGCCATCAGCACAGGCTATTTTGCGAGAAACCTTTGGGTATCAGCAATTTCGTCCTGGTCAGCAAGAAGTCATCCATACCATTACAACTGGGAGAGATTGTCTAGTTGTGATGCCGACAGGGGGTGGTAAATCTCTTTGTTATCAAATTCCCGCCTTATTGCTTGATGGGCTGACAGTGGTTGTTTCGCCACTCATCTCACTGATGAAAGATCAGGTTGATCAACTTTGCCTTCATGGTATTGAAGCGGCTTATTTAAATTCAACCCAAACGCGTGAAGAGCAGCTTGATGTTCAAATACGTTGTCAAAAGGGTGAAATAAAACTGCTGTATATTGCCCCTGAACGTTTAATGATGGAGAGTTTTCTTCATCAATTAGTGCAGTGGAAACCGGTATTACTGGCTGTTGATGAAGCGCACTGTATTTCACAATGGGGACATGATTTTCGTCCTGAATATCGCGGTATAGGGTTATTAAGACAATATATTGCTGATGTTCCCATTATTGCACTGACGGCAACGGCCGATAATACAACACGTTACGATATTATTAATCAGCTAGTGTTGCGTGATCCCTTAATTCATATCAGCAGTTTTGATAGACCGAATATCCGCTACACTTTAGTAGAGAAATACAAACCACTTGATCAACTTTGGCTATTTATTCGTGGCCAAAAAGGAAAATCAGGCATTATTTATTGTAATAGTCGCAGTAAAGTCGAAGAAACCGCAGAACGCCTGAGTAAACGAGGATTAAGTATTGCGGGTTATCATGCGGGAATGGAAATTGCACAACGTGCTAAAGTACAAGAAGCTTTCCAACGTGATGATTTGCAAATTGTGGTTGCCACTGTTGCATTTGGTATGGGCATTAATAAACCCAATGTCCGATTTGTCGTTCACTTTGATATTCCGCGAAATATTGAATCTTATTACCAAGAAACAGGACGAGCAGGGCGAGATGGGTTGCCCGCGGAAGCGGTATTATTTTATGATCCTGCCGATATGGCGTGGTTGCGTCGTTGTTTAGATGAAAAGCCAGAAAGCGACCAAAAAGCGATTGAAATGCATAAGCTCAACGCAATGGGAGCATTTGCTGAAGCGCAAACATGCCGACGTTTAGTGTTACTAAATTACTTCGATGAGCATCGACAAAATGCTTGTGGTAACTGCGATATTTGTCTTGATCCCCCTAAGCAATATGATGGTTTAGTGGATGCACAAAAGGCATTGTCCTGTATTTATCGTACTGGTCAGCACTTTGGTATTGGTTATATTGTTGAAATTTTAAGAGGCGCGAATAATCAGCGTATTCGGGATTTGGGACACGATACATTACCTGTTTATGGTATTGGTAAAGCGCAAAGCCATGAACATTGGGTGAGTGTGATCCGCCAGCTTATTCATTTAGGTATGGTGACACAAAATATTGTCCATCGCTCTGCATTACAACTGACAGAAATGGCAAGACCCATCTTACGTGGTGAAGTGCCATTACAATTAGCCGTGCCTAGATTATTAAGCCCGACAAAAAGCCGTAATCAACAAACAAAAAATACCCATAGACAGTACGATAGAAAATTATTTGCGAAACTACGTAAATTGCGTAAATCTATTGCTGATGAAGAAAACATTCCACCATTTGTCGTTTTTAATGATGTCACATTGATTGAAATGGCAGAACAATGCCCTGTTTATCCTGATGAGTTATTATTAATAAACGGTGTCGGACAACGAAAATTAGAACGATTTGGACCTGCTTTTATGACACTCATTCGTGACCATATTGAGGGCTTTGAATAACGCTAATAAGGAGAGTCAATGACAACCACTTTGTTTAAATATTCGTGGTTATCGCGTGAAAAGCAGTTTTCTGCATTTACGAACGGCGTCTTATTGGATTTTTGGGGGCAACGCGAAGAAGGTGAGTTTGTTGGTGTTGATGGCGCCAAAATTCGCTATGTTTATTGGCGCTCACCATCGCACAATAAAGCTCTAGTTATTGCTTCGGGCCGTAGTGAAAGCTATGTAAAGTACCCTGAAGTTGCATTCGATTTTTTTCACTCAGGCTATGATGTTTTTCTTCTCGATCATCGAGGACAAGGGCTTTCTGACAGACTGTTAGAAGATACGCAAAAAGGACATGTAGAGAAATTTAGTGATTATATCGATGATTTCTCGACGTTCGTCGATACGATAGTGCTGCCTTTTCAATACCCGCATTATTTTGCATTAGCTCACTCAATGGGAGGGGCTATCTTAGCGGGATATCTTCTAAAGCAAACTCATGTTTTTAAAGCTGCGGCATTAAGTGCGCCGATGTTTGGTATTAAATTACCCATACCTCGCTGGGTGGCTAATTTTTTAGTTAACCGAGCTGAACAGAGTCAATCTGAAAGAAATAATTACGCGGTATCAACAGGTAAATGGTTTCCACTGCCATTTATCCTTAATGTGTTAACACATAGCCATGAGCGATATCGCCGATATTTACGTTATTATGCTGATTTTCCAGAACTGCGATTAGGTGGACCTACTTATCATTGGATGGGAGAGAGTCTAAAAATGGGAGATTGGTTAATTGAACATGCGGGAGAGATTAATACCCCTCTATTAGTGCTCGAAGCAGAGCTTGATAAGGTGGTAGATAATCAAGAGCTAAGGGCTTTCTGTGAACGTTATAGTCAGTCCAGAACAAGAGAAGAAAAACAAAAATTGCCACTGGTGATTGAGGGTGCGCATCATGAAATCTTGTTCGAAATAGATAAGCTACGCTCACAAGCATTAAATGAAATCTGTGAGTTTTATGATAAGCATTTATTTTAATCAGGAATGTGTATGTATTCGATAGTCGCTTCAGATCTTGATGGCACGTTGTTATCACCTAATCATGTATTAACTCCCTATACGCAAGAAACCCTGCACCTACTTATTAATAAAGGGGTGCATTTTGTATTCGCAACAGGTCGTCATCATGTTGATGTTGCTCAAATTCGTGATGGATTAGGCATTAACGCTTATATGATAACCTCTAATGGTGCACGAGTGCATAACACGCATGGTGACCTTATTTTTAGCCAAGATCTTGAGCCTGAAATTGCTTATGACTTGGCTCTTATGGTTTTTGATCACCCTGAAATTGAAACTAATATTTATGCTGGTGACTATTGGTATGTTAATAAAGAGATGCCGGGGGCTTGTGAGTTTTTTCGAGAATCAGACTTTAGCTATGAGTTATATTGTAAAACAGGATTCCCGACTACCAATGTCTGTAAGGTCTTTTTCACCTCTGAGGATCATGAGCTATTACTGAAGCTAGAGAATGAAATTAATCAGCGCTGGGGTGATAAGGTCAATGTGAGTTTCTCACTGCGTAATTGTTTAGAAGTGATGGCGGGTGGTGTATCTAAAGGTGAGGCGCTAGAGAAAGTAGCTGAACTGATGCAACACTCTGCGAAAGATGCTATCGCGTTTGGCGACGGTATGAATGACAAAGAGATGCTCAAGATAGCGGGTAAAGGCTGCATTATGGAAAATGCCCATCAGGCATTAAAAGATCTGCTACCCAATATGGAAGTGATCGGTACTAACGCGGATGAAGCCGTTCCTCATTATTTACGTAACTTATACCAAGTGTGATCCCTTCTAAAGAAAAAGGCGAATAAGATGTGTTGTTCGCCTTTTTCTTTTTAAATCTGCCTACATTTCGTCAGTGATATTGCATCGTAAACTGTAATGTCCCATTGGCTTTGCCTGCGCTCGTTGTATCAGCGGTTTGGATATAGCCTGCCTCCAAAGGGATAGAATAACTCCCTGCACCGCTATTTTCTTCACTCACAGTAATGAGTTGTCCTAGCTTAATAGGCTGATTTTTATATTTAACTTGGATACCGTAACCCTTGGCAGTATTGCTGTCTGTTGGATTACTTAAACCAATGGTTCCAGCAGTTTGTTGATCATCAGCGACGCCCTCAAACCGAATTTTGATTGGTGAAACAGGATCACAACTCAAGTCGATATTAAAATTTTTAATACTTTCGGGGCTTACAGAGCCAACACCGTTAAAACTTGATTTAGGAACTGCACCGAGTGGGACATTAATGTTGTTATTCACCACATCACAACCACTTGAGATAATATTTAATGATGAGAGGTTAATTTTGGGTTCTACTTTCCCCACATAGTCACTAGTGATAAAGCCATTGTTGTAGATAATTAACATTGCCACCCATGAAGCAGGGATGGTTTGTGATTTTACATTATCTCGTAATTTATAAAGCTTCATTTCTAATGAAACAGAATAATTACCACTGGTAGCATAGGTTGAGCAAATAAGGCGATTACTGTAGTTACCATCAATATTTTGCTGACCATCGACATAAGCAGAGCCACTACAACTCCCGTTAATGGTGCCATGTAAGGTATAACCTACACCACTGCTGTTAAGTTCTTTGACATAAGCGCCATTCACTTTTGGGCTTGATGCATTTAAAGAGCCCGGTAAATAAATCCCAGGTCTTACTGCACTACCGGAGAGGTTCCACCATGTCCATGCGTTCATCGTTCCTAACGGAATAGTAGCGATTTCGGTTAAAATCGGCGCTGAACGTGAGACATAAATAGGAGCAGAATAGGTGACCGTTTTAGTGGTAAATTCAGCCCTAAATTCTGCAAATGTGGTTGATGTATACAAAATAGCAGACAGACAACCAAGAGTTATAGATTTATTCATTGTGATCACCTATCTGCATTCAAGTTGTAAAAATTGGATTTTTTCTAAGGCAAGATCCACATTTAACGTCGTTTGGCACTGTTCAATAGCACTGTTGCCCCATTTAGCTCGTAGCTGGCTGTGTTCGGGTACGCCATTTAAGAAAACCTCACCATCATTGGCCACAATTCCACTTGAAAGCACCTGATCGTCTTTATAAATTTCAACTTGAGTACCAAATGGCAGTGGTGTTCCGTTGTAGTGCAAGTTTGCAAGTACACGAGCGCCTTTTCTTGCTTTGAAATCGGCTAAGACAATTGCTCCTTTAGTTGGAATAACGGTTGTCGATGTTAATTCAACGTCGTTATTCCCCGTTAAAGAAGCCGGATCAACCGTCACTTTATTCCGTTCATAACGTGAAACATTAGGAATAACAGCATAACCTTGTGCATTGGTATAAAGGCTTTGTGCGCTACTGACTTTCAAGTTATCAACATCTTCTGCTTTAATTAAAATGGCAGAATCGTAAATGGTTCGTGATGGTGTGATCCCACCTTGATGAACTAAAAGTGCACCTGTTGCCCCCCAATTCATTGATTGATAACGTTTGTCGTAACTGTAACCCGCACTGATTTCACCCCCTGAAGCACTGTAGTTGCCATTAACAGAGCCACTGTATTCTTGACGAGAATGATTGTAGTTTTGTGAAATATCATATTGCAGGTTGTTATCTTCCAACTGAGTACCACTTAAACTCACTGAGCTAATAGAATCACCTTGTTTACTGGTGTTATAGCGATAACTTAACCAGTTGTTATTCTGACCAACATTAAACGGAAGACTAAAATTAATAGATAAAATCTGATCGGTTAACCCACTTTCTTGACGCTTGTTATAAGCATAAGAGACGCTATAACTTAAAGCTCGATAATTTGAGTTAAAACTCACATTCATATTGCGATCGACTCTGTCTTGATACCAATAATATTGTTGATAACCATTTAATGAGAGATAACCCATATCTCCTAAAGATTGTGATACGGATAACTGGAACTGTTTTTTCTTACGATAAAGATGAGAAAAACGTTCATTAGCTGCCGAGAAATCGTAATAATCTTTTGTTGAATAGCGATAAGAAGCCAGTGAAAAACCCGTTTTAGTATCAGGTAAATATTTAGAATATTGAACACGATAAGATTGCCCTTGGGCTTCATCGTTATTTATTAAGGTTGTTCTCGCGTGAGTTATATCCGCAGAAACGGCACCTAAATAGCCAAGATTAACCCCAGTACCTAATGCATAAGCTTGATAATCAGCAGAGATTAATGTGCCACCATAAATGGAGAGATTGTAAGGAAGTCCATAAATAGCTGAGGTTTGAAAGAAATTAGGTTTCCTCGCAGCCGTATCTGCATAATATTTACCAATATCTACACTGTATTTTAGGCTACCCGCGCGTTGCATCATGGGAACAGCAGAAAAAGGTTGTGAAAAAGTACGGGTTGTTCCGTCGGCTTCTTCAATCGTAACTTGTAAATCACCGCTGTAAGAAGTGGGATATAAATCTGAAATAGCAAACTCACCCGGTGGAACGGAGGTCTGATAGATGATGCTGTTATTTTGTCGAATGGTGACAACGGCATTACTTTGCGCGATACCTCTGACGATAGGAGCAAATCCACGTTGGCTTTGTGGCAACATGCTTTCATCAGAAGCTAATTTAATACCACGATAAGGAATGCTCTCCAATACATCGTTATCAGAAGCCGTTTCACCGATAGTTAAACGACTTTTTAAACGACGAATATCTCGCTCAACATAAGTCTGCAAGCTATTCCATTGAGATGAGTTATCACTATTTTTATTGTAGTTACTGTGGTTACGTAAACGCCAAGCGCCAACATTAACACCACTTCGTAATCCTAAGAAAATAGAGTTACTGTTGTTTTGGTCACGATACCAATACTGATTTTGACGATAAGTGTAATTTACAAAGGCGGCATTTATGCCATCGTTCCACTGTGCTGGTGGAATATAGCCTTGCCCATAATTGTATAAAGCAATTTGTGGTATAGAAAACGACAAACGTGCTCGTGAAAAATCATACTCATATTTTGCATTCGGAATAACGCTAGCAATATCGGTAACTGTTGATGTACTCGCTTGCTGGTTAAATTGCGAAGTCACAGACTCTTTTACTCCCCAATTTAATAAATCTTGTTTGGTGAGTTCAGGTGTCAGTACCTTTTTTTCTTCATCGAAAATAAAACGGACTTGGCGATTATCGATTAATTTATTATTGAGATAAATATCAACAGAGTAGACACCAGGAAGCTGTCCTCCCGCATAAGAAAAATAATCAAGGCTATTAATATCTGCGACTTGATTTTCTATTCCTAAGTTGAGTGCATCAGGGTTAAATTGCTCTTCAGCAATCACCTGATAAGGAAATAAAATAGAGGCTATTGCCATAGCTAGTACACAGTGGCGATAGAGATTATCAGTAGGAAATACCGATAATCGTTTTGTAGATAACGCGATGATGGATAAAGTCATAACTCTGTACTCTTAATTTAATACTTTATCTACAGTTGCACCGTAGTCATTAATAAACTGCACAGTGACTTTTTGGGAAATAGGACTCTCTTTAAGTAACACTACTTCTTGATGAGGGTTGATTAAAGGGTCGTAAGGGTAGCGTTTATCATCAATAAAAATATGTTTAATCGTGAGGTGATAAGGTGTTTTGTTATTAAGCACCAACCCTTGGCTTTGTTTGGATAACTCAACGTTATTAAAATTAAGCGGCTCAATATCATGAGAGCGTAAAAAGAGTTTAAATTGAGAGTTAATCACTAGTTGTAATTGATTTTCAGGACTTTTTTCAACAGGTGGAATTGATTTTATATTCAGCCAATAGACGACTTCAGTATTTGAATTTAACGGTTCACCAGTATAGGAAATACGTGCAGTTCCTGTGCCATCAGGTTCGATACGAAAAAGCGGGGGTGTTGCAATAAAAGGCGTTTTTTCTGTACCTTGAAAAGCAGAGACCCAACTCTGGATAAGATAAGGTTTTTCTTTATCGGTATTTAGAATAGGAATGCTTATTTCACGAGCATTATCGTTATAAACAAACCGAGTTCCCCCCACACTTATTCCAGCAGCATGGCTTACCGTTATGAGAGAAAATAATAAAAATAGAGTTAGAAAAATATTCTTTTTCATAAATGGCGCCACAAGATTAAGGGAAATAAGAGGGTAATAAGTATTACCCTCGTTTTTATTATTTATATTGGATGCTATAAACGGCTGATCCGTTAGCTGGCCCTGGTGTTGCTTGTGCTGTTGCTTTGTAGCGTGCAACATAATCTAAGTTAATTTCAGTTCCATTGATTTCGACTTCTTTCGAATCGTCATATAGGTTTATTTGAGATACGGCATCTTTTTCAAAGAGAGCGATACCCACATTTGTCGCGCCACCTGAAACTTGCTCAATGGCTAAAATATCGCTATCAATGGCATCACGTGTCCCGCCAAAACGGACAGAGACAGTGGTATTTACAGGGCAATCAATCAGTTTGATTGTGAAATCTTTAAGGCCAGCAACTTCCCCTTTTGTTGCTAAACTTTTTGATGATACTTTTCCTAAATCTACGGTTAGATTTTTAGAAGAACTATCCACAGTACAGGCTTGATCTGTTATTTCTCCGAAAAAGTTAATTGTGCCCGATGCAAAAGCAGCAGGTACAGAAAGTAGAGAGAGACTCATCCCTAATAAATAGAGAGGTTTATTTAATTTGCTCATGAGTGGTCCTATATAAAAAGTAGTTATTGTTACTTTTTAATTTATTTATAAGTATAGATTTAAGTATTAGTTTATTCGCATAGGGAATATGCCAATAAAATATAACATCACAAAAAATTTAAGTTAATAAAGATTTACATGAGTTTTTTTTGTCTTTATATCAAATTGTTTAATGTTCGTTTTTAAAATTAAAAATAACGTTTAATTAATCAATAATTAAATTTTGATGTGGATTGTTTATTAAGGATAATAAGTTTTTTATGTCTTCTGTTGAAAATGAATTTTTATTCAAATAAAGGTAGAATTTATATTCTTTATCTTCACTATGTATATTTAATTGTTTTATCGTATTTTTATTCAACTCTTCCTGAACAACGGTCAGGGGAAGCCGAGAATAACCCAGACCTTGCTTGACAAAGTTTATCGCTGTTTCCACAGAGCCCACTTGAATAACTTGGTTATTATGATCGGCATTTGAGTCATCAGCGAGTAGAGAAATATAGGTATGTCTTTGTAATTCCTTAGATAACTCATCATGTTGAAGATGTTGTAAAACACTCTTCGGATGTGTGACTAATACTGTTTTAATACTTTCTAAATCAATGGGTTGTAGTGATTTCACATTATAATGTGTTATTACCAAATCTTGATCTTTTTGCGCTAAAATATCTGATTTACTGAGTGCTGTTTTATGAATATTAATATCATAGTGTTTATTTTCTTTAATAAATTGGGAAATTTTATTCCAGAAAAGACCTGAAATATATAAAGGATCGATGACTATGTTTATCTTTAACTTGTTGTTAAACATTAAATTTTTAGCTTTTTTTTCTAATGAGATTGCTTTTTCAGTTATTTCTCTAGAGAGTTCAAGTAACAATTTACCTTCGTGAGTGAGTACTGCACGTCTTTTTTCTAAAGAGAGGATTTCAACTCCTAAAGTTTGCTCTAATTTATTGATAGTATAGCTAATTGATGATTGTGTTCTATGTAATGCATCTGCGGCCTGAGCAAAGCCACCGTAGTCAACGACGGCTTGTAAGGTAATCCACTGATCGAGAGTCGTTCGGGATTTTTCCATAATGGAACCTTCTTATTATTGTTTATTTAATACTCATTAAAAATGAAGCTAGCAATATATCTTAGCATTGTTAATAGGTAAGAATACTCATTTTTAAATCAAGTTTAAAAAATATTAACATTATAAGCTGTAATGTTATTTTTCAATCAATAGAAAAAATTTTAGAAGAGATATTTATTATTTTTTATTTTTATTATTTGATAATATGATCTTATAAATAAGATTTAGAACATTTTTATTCTTTTTTTAATATTGTTCATATAATTAAAAAGTATTATTTATAATAGTTAATGAGATTTTATATCTATATTTTTATTGGTTCTGTTTTTTATTCGTTTATAATTTTAATCATATTAATTCACGATTTTAAACTAATTGGTGTTTTTTATTTTTTTGTTTTTTAATTTTCTTAAATTTATTATTTTTAATTGTTTTACTTTTTGTTTTTAATTTGTTCTTATTCTTTTTTAGTATTAAAACTTAAAATATTAAATATTTCTATATTTAGCTTAAAATGATTAAAGAAAGAAAAAGAAGATCACTTTTGATAACAAACACTATGTGATAATCCAAATTAGACTGTGCTTAGTGTTAAATATGGGGATGCAGAGATATTTTAATATGTAAAGCTGCTGGTATTTTAAATGCAGACGCTAAGTTTTGTTAGCTATAAATGGCTTAATTTATTTAACTTAGAGAGGCAAAATGATCAGCTAAAGATAATACTTTAAAAGTTAAAAGCTAACAAAAAGCAATTTCTACTCATTGAGGGAGTTAAATTAAGTGTAAAAACGTAAAAATATGATTTAGGTCAATAGTTGGAGGTTGGTTTTAGTTAAGCGCTCAGTGTCGTCAATGAGGCAGTAAAATAATAAAGGTGAGATAAAATACATTTCACCTTGAGATAAATTAAATGCCGTATCCAAAATGGCGTTTTATCACCTGGCTGAATTGGTGTTTTGTTAGAAAAATATATTGTATTAATAATATTCACCAGAAAAAGTAACACTCTCTTTATGATGCTCACTTTATTATCTTCATATTACCATCGAGTGATAGATAGTTTCTTTGAGTTATTACTTATCAATTTTATTAAACAAAAAATCAAAAAATAATTTTCCTTTTTTTAGAAATAAGAGACTAAAAAGAAAATGCGGATTAATTTTATACAATCAATGAGCTATAAGAGAAATAGATACACAGTATAGGGTGAAGAAAGCATCATAAAAGAGGTTGAAAAAAATGAGAAAGGAAAGAGTAAAGCCATTATCTTTCGTAATTTTTCTATAAGATAATGGCTTTTTATCAAATTAATTGAAACCGAACTTATAATCCACCGACTTCTCTTGGTGTTGCGCGCATTGAGCTGCGAATTGTATTACCCATCATATCCACTCTTGCTTGGAATGGTGGGAACGGTAATGGAATACCGTGTTCTGCAAAGGCTAAGAGAATATTTTGATGGATCTCGTGTCTTGCTGGCATTCTGTGTCCCATCTCTGCTGCATAAACACGTAGTTCGAAAATTTGAATACCTTGCTGTAAATCGACCAGATAAACCTCAGGCGCAGGGTTTTCTAAAATCATCGTAGAACGTTTTGAGGCTTCTAATAACACATTGGTCACTTGCTCACTGTTGCAGTCTGCTGGTGCTGGGATTGTCATTACGATACGCGTAATTGAATCTGATAGTGACCAGTTAATAAATTGCTCTGTAATAAAGGCTTTGTTCGGTACGATAATTTCTTTTCTATCCCAGTCGGTTAACGTAGTTGCTCGCGTGTTGATCTTAGAGATATTTCCGGTCAAATTACGAATGGTAACGGTATCGCCAATACGAATTGGTTTTTCAAATAAGATCATCAAACCTGAAATGATGTTGGCAAAAATTTCTTGTAAACCAAAACCTAATCCGACCCCCATTGCTGCCACTAGCCACTGTAATTTTGACCATTCAATCCCTAATAAAGAGAAACCCACGATACTACCAATTAAGGTGATGGTGTATTTGGTCATGGTGGTAATGGCGTAACCTGTACCGGGCGTTAAATCAAGATGCTGTAAAATAGCCAACTCAAGTAACGCAGGGAGATTTCGAACTAATTGGGTTGTAATAATAATGACAAGGATCGCCACTAGAATAGAGCCCATGGTGATAGGTTGCACTGTGTTAACACCATTCACCGATGAGGTGACATCCCAAAGTCGGATATTGTCGACGAAAGAGAACGCTGTGTTTAATTCAGACCACAATAAGATCATCGAGACTAATGCAATCATAGTCAGAATAGAACGAACTAAACCAATAGATTGCGCACTGATCGCATCAAGATCTATTTCTTGAGCTTCAATTTCAAGTCCTGCTGTGCTTTCACCACTGCTTCCGACAATCGTATTTTCATCTTCACCTTTTGCGCGCTGTGCCAGAATTTCTGCACGCTTTTGTTTAGCACGTTCAAAGGCTAATTTTCGGCGCTGAATAAGCATCCATCGCTGAATAATATGGTAGATAATCAGTAGAGCAAACCAAATGGCGACAGACATTTCTAAACGACCGAGCAAGACAATCGAGGTAGAAAGGTAACCTAAGACGGCGGCTAAACCTGCAATAACAGGCGCAACCAGTAAGAACCACCATAAAATGGTGTTGATCAGGTTATCACCAGATCCATGTTTATCAAGATAAAGCGGAACGTGAGCTTTTTTAAGGCTAGACGTAATAAAGCTTAGGGCGATACAGAGTAGTAAGAAACAGAAGCGACCGACCGTCGGTGCAAATTCTCTATCGCTATAATATTCAAAGGTAATTAATGACATCATCAGTGGAACGATGACAAAAATAGAGAGTTGGTAAAAGCGCATTGCTTTTTTAACACGGCTCTCTTTCCATTTAAATTGAGCAATAAATAGGCCGTTATGCCGTGCGAAGGTTGCACTGATCATAAATAGCCACAACACGGGAGCGGCGGCTGTTACACCATAGCCAATCGCGCCGGCCATTGGATAACGCCATTCAACACTTTGTAAGCCATAACCGACGGCAGACCATAACAGCGGTAGCGGAAGTGCAATTAAAATAGACCAAAAAACGGTACGTATCGTCAGTGAAAAATGATCTTGAGTGACTTTACCGATACGGTTACTGACTCTTTCAAGGAATGCGTTGTAATGTTTTCGAGTGCGCAGGCTAAAGCCCACAATGGATAAAGTGACAAATAAGAATAGGAATGTATCCTGATTTTTAAGCATGCTGATAGCAGCATGACCTAATTGTGAAAAGGTATCTAATGAAAGCAGTCGAGTGATATCTTTGACTAATAGAACTGGATAATTAAATTTGATTGGGCTCATATCAGCAACCCAGAACATATAACGGTTTGTCGCGTCTTTTGTTTCTTTTAAAGCATCGGCTAATTGTGTTGTCGCAACTTTTAGTTTTGTTAATTCAAGAATTTGAGAGTCATAACCAGATAGCAACGAATTCAATAATTCATGACGTGCCTGGATAAGAGAATCAAAAATATATTGCTGAGCTTCAGGTAATTTAGAACCATCAGCCGTTTCTGGTGGCTGGATTTTACTTAAGTTTTCCAGCATATCCTCATAACGTAAACGTTCAACACGTAATTGAATGATATCTCTATCAAGCTCTTGTGAACGAGGCATTTCGGGTAAGCGGGAAAGCTGTGTTCTTAATGCTTCACCTAATGCTGTCGAGCCACTTAACCACTGTGCTTGTTCTCGGATCGTGGTGAGTGTTTGGCGAACTTGTTGTGTCTGTTGTGTGGTAATACGCTGTTTTTCTGACAGTTCGCTCATTTCCTGTGTTTGTTTATTCAGGATTTGAGAGAGTTCACGGTTAGTTTGGATCTGCTTTGTCAGAAACTCAGGAAGCTCGCCACCTTTCTCCGCTAACATCTCTGTTTTCTCTAATGCGAGATCAGCGACTTCTTGGCGCTTTATATTTAATAAGCTGCGTAATTGTTGTAGTTGTACATCAAGGCGCTGATAGCGTTTCTTAAACAATTCTAAGCGAAGGCGAGCGATTTCTTGGCGGTTATTAGCTGAAAGTTGTGCCATTTCAAGCTCATTAACCATGGCTTTACGTGCGGTAACTTCTGCTTGTGTGAGCTTATTTTGTGCTTCTGTTAACGGTGTTGTTGACGCACTGACAGCCGCGAGTCTTGCTGTCGCGTCACTGAGTAAACGGCGTGCTTCAGAAAGCTGTTGGGGTAATAAGTTTAACGATTCATTAATTTCTCGGCTTTTGTCTTGCTCTTGTTGTTGAAGCCTTGCTTGCTCCATTAATTGGCTACTGACTTGAATAATTTTCTGTTCTAAATCAGGAATGCTAATTTTTTCTGGGATAGTTGGAACTGAGTGGCTTTCTTCAAGAAGCTTAGTTCTGAGTTCTTTCGTGATCTCTGGATAATCATCAATAGCTTTTTGATAATTATCTGCATTTGCTTGCGCTTTTTCACCATCATTAATCCAATTGATAGTGCCTTGTAGCGCCTGAACTGTCTCAATATCTTGAGGATTGGTACTTCCTTCAAGTTGTTTTATATCTTGACGCAATTTTTCTACATCTGCTGATATTGCGGATGTACTGAATGAAAATGTCAAAAAAAGCGAGAAGAAAAGACTGATTATCAGGCGCACAAAGGTTACTCCGAATTACGTGTTATTCACTGATGGCATTGTTGTCATTACCAGCGACATTAATGATGGAACCCAATTGTTCTCCCATTAATGTAACGGAGCCATTCATAAGATCTTTATTCAGTTGAACGGTATTTTCTGGGAAAAGATTGATGACTGTTGAGCCTAACTTGAATCGCCCCATCTCTTCACCTTTTTTCAAGAATATCGCTCCTGCTTTATCCGCTTGAGGATATGTCCAACGTTTAATAATACCTTCGCGAGGTGGCGTGACCATGCCACACCAAACCGTTTCAATACTACCGACAATTGTTGCACCAACCAAAATTTGTATCATTGGGCCAAATTGTGTTTCAAAGAGACAAATAATACGTTCATTACGTGCAAATAAATTAGGGACATTAGCCGCTGTTAATGGATTAACAGAGAAGAGATCACCTGGAACATAAATCATCTCTTTTAATAAACCATCGCAAGGCATATGAACTCGGTGGTAATCACGAGGTGAAAGATATGTCGTAATAAACTGACCATTACGGAACTTATCTGCCAACATAAAATTACCAGCAAGTAATGCTTCAAGGGTGTAGTGATGCCCTTTGGCTTGCAAGATTTGATCATCTTGAATTGGACCAAGTTGGCTTACTGCACCATCAGCTGGTAATGCAAGTTTGTCATTACCTTCAATAATAGGGCGAGCACCGTCTTTTAAGGCGCGAATAAAAAAGTCATTGAAAGTGGAATAAGCTTGAAACTGGCTATCTTTCGCTTCATTCATATCAACTTTATAAGCTTTTGCAAAAGCCTTGATAACAAACTGGGTGATAGCACCCGCTTTTTTATTTGCGAACCAGCCAGCTAACTGTGTTAGCCATAATTTAGGCAATAAATACTGTAGTTTAATTTTTAGCTTGTCCAAAATGGCAACCTCTGGGATTAAACGATAAAAATAGACAAAAGGGGTCTATTGTACTCACCCTTAATAGGGTTGTCAGTGAATCAATTGTTAAGAGTCTAAATTAATGTTCTTACGAACTTTCACCTGACTCATACTTTCTAAAATTCGATGGTAATTTTCAAATCGTGTTTCTGCAATTTCGTTGTTTCTCACCGCTTCACTTATTAAGCAACCCGGATCGTCTAAGTGCTTACAATCGCGGAATTTACAACCACCAAGATACGGTCTGAATTCAACAAAACCTTTTGTTACTTGTTCTGGCGTTAAGTGCCATAAACCAAATTCACGCACACCCGGAGAGTCAATTACATCGCCACCTTGTGGGAAATGGTAAAGGCGTGATGCTGTTGTGGTATGTTGACCTAAACCAGAGTTATCAGAAACTTGATTAACAACAATGCTTTCTTCCATTGGTGGTAACAGCGTGTTAAGTAAACTCGATTTACCAACACCAGATTGCCCTGCAAAAATAGAGATGCGTCCAATAAGCTCTTGAGTCAGCGCTTCTAATCCTTCTTTGGTATAGCTAGAGACTTCAAGGACACGATAACCAATATTTTTATAAGTTTGCATCCATTCACTAACGGTCTTACGGCTTTCTTCATCTAGCATATCGATTTTATTGAGAACAATTAAAGGCTCAACATTTAACGTTTCACATGCTACAAGGTAACGGTCGATAATATTTAACGAAAGTTCAGGCAAAATAGCCGAAACGATAATAATTTGATCAATATTAGCGGCAATAGGCTTAATACCATCATAATAGTCAGGACGAGTAAGCACTGAAGTTCGTTCGTGTACGGCTTCTACAATGCCATTTACGCGGACATTTTCTTGTGTTTGTAGCGCAGGGCGCCAAACAACTTTATCACCTGTTACCAGTGATGAAATTGTGCGTCGAATATTGCATCGTGTAATTGTGCCGTCAGCTGCTTCGATATCTGCATGTTGACCAAAACGGCTGATCACTAGCCCTTCGGTTACTTCGCCTAATTGCGTATCGTCTAATTCAACGTGGTTTTTTTTCTCTTTGCTCTGCAAACGCTTTTTATGATTTTCTTGTACTCGGCGTTGCTGGCCTTTAGATAATTTACGTTTTGTCACCGATCCTCACTTGTATTATTCGGTTAGATGTTCTTCTATCGTGCTTATTGAGTAAACGCGCTATGATAAACGCTAAAATATCATGTCTCACACTTAGAAACAGCTAGGATATATTATGTCAAAAAGCGAGAACAATCTGATCTGGATAGATCTGGAAATGACAGGCCTTGATCCTGAATGTGACCGTATCATAGAAATTGCCACTATCGTGACAGATCCTCAACTTAATATTTTAGCCGAAGGCCCAGTAATTGCAGTACATCAATCTGATGAACAATTAAGCTTAATGGATGAATGGAATACACGTACCCACACAGGTAGTGGCTTAGTTGAGCGCGTAAAAGCCAGTTCATATGATGATAATTCAGCACAAAAAGCGACAATTGAATTCCTAGAAAAATGGGTACCGAAAGGCGTATCACCTATCTGCGGTAATAGTGTGGGGCAAGATAGACGTTTTCTATATCGTTATATGCCAGAACTAGAGCAATATTTTCACTACCGTTATCTTGATGTGAGCACATTAAAAGAATTAGCACGTCGTTGGAAACCTGAAATTTTAGAAGGTTTTGAGAAAAAGAATACTCATCAGGCATTGGATGATATTCGTGAATCCATTGCAGAGCTTGCTTATTATCGTAAAACCTTTATTAAAGAGTAAAAAGCGTGCATTCATGATTGATATTACATCACTATGATGATTTTATCGGCATGTAATCAAAAAAACGCATTTTTTTGTTGATAAGGGCTTGCGGTTAAGCATTTTTCTCGTATAATGCGCTTCCCGTACCGATGAAGAATTTTATTTGTACGGGTGTAAGAAAGACGCGGGAATAGCTCAGTTGGTAGAGCACAACCTTGCCAAGGTTGGGGTCGCGAGTTCGAGTCTCGTTTCCCGCTCCAATCTTTCTTAGACAGTTATTAGTTGTGTTATGCGATGCGGGAATAGCTCAGTTGGTAGAGCACAACCTTGCCAAGGTTGGGGTCGCGAGTTCGAGTCTCGTTTCCCGCTCCAACTCTTTTATACTAGTGATTGTCAAAACTTACCAGATGCGGGAATAGCTCAGTTGGTAGAGCACAACCTTGCCAAGGTTGGGGTCGCGAGTTCGAGTCTCGTTTCCCGCTCCAAATCTTTTATACTAGTGATTGTCAAAACTTACCAAATGCGGGAATAGCTCAGTTGGTAGAGCACAACCTTGCCAAGGTTGGGGTCGCGAGTTCGAGTCTCGTTTCCCGCTCCAAGTCTTTTATACTAGTGATTGTCAAAACTTACCAAATGCGGGAATAGCTCAGTTGGTAGAGCACAACCTTGCCAAGGTTGGGGTCGCGAGTTCGAGTCTCGTTTCCCGCTCCAAGTTTTTCTCTTCTGTCTTACCAAATCTCATTTTTAATCCCCATAAAGAAATTTTAAGTTTTTTCTCTCACATTTTTTAATATCGACTACACTGTTTTAGGGTGCAGATTGAGGGATGTAACTTAATACGCGTAAAAAGAGCGTGCGGAATATTTGTTCAAAAAAGAAAATGTCATTACTACATGTAAGATCAAGCTATTTTTTTGTGATCTATCTTTGATCTTTGCTTGCATTTCTAATTTGACAGCACTAGAATGTGCGCCTTTCCTCATTTAGAGGGGAAATCAGAGGCAAGATCATTTTTTAGGTTTTAGGCCTTTATTCTGTTAAACATGCATTGAATAGTATTTTAGAAAAAGAAAAGGGTTTCTCAGGCTTTTCTTTAAAAAAATGTGATATATATTCTACTATTCTTAAAATCTTTCCAAATCGATTTATCCACAGTGAGATGCTAATAATAACCGCATCTAAGCACTATTTATTTTTTTACTGCACAGAGTTATCCACAAGTACGTATCCTTAAGTGATAAGGATATTATTCTCTTCAATAAATTGATTGGATTTTATATCTAATTGATAACTAAGTTCATTTTATTTTTTTAAATTTTGAGTCTTAGTTCGCTTGAATTTTTTGTTCATGTTGATAGACAAGGGATTTTTATTTTATTCACAGAGGAAATTAATGGTTACTCGTAATGTGTTTAATCTGTTAAAAATTAAGCATCACGAGGTAAGCCTTTAGTTATCGCCCTTACTAAGCGTTTTTGTTGTGAAGTCTGTATTTTTACTTCTTTTTTATTTCTCTTCGCTGTCTGTTGTGCAATCGCCCAGTTTAAATGTTCATCTAAAACATCACTCAATCCAAAGCGTTCTTGCAGGGCAAGTATAATTTTATCTTGATAAGGTGCATTTCCTAACGCCACGCTAATATTTCTAAGCCAACGTAAATAGCCAATACGACGGATCGGGGAACCTTCGGTGATACGCAGAAATTTATCCTCACTCCATTGAAACAGATCGAGTAATTCTGGGGTATGAAGCGCTCTTCTTGGGGAGAAATCGTCTTCGTCAGTCAGTGATGAAAAACGATTCCAAGGACAGATAAGCTGGCAATCGTCACAACCATAAATACGATTACCCATTAGAGGGCGAAATTCTTCAGGAATAGCTCCATCGAGCTCGATGGTGAGATAAGAAATACAACGGCGAGCATCAATGGTATAAGGTTCAACAATGGCACCTGTCGGACAGGTTGTCATACAGGCGACACATTTACCGCATTGTTCTTCAACAGGGCTATCAGTAGGTAATGGCAAATCAATCAGTAGTTCACCAAGGAAAAACCAAGAGCCTGCTTGATTGTTAATTACAAGTGAGTGTTTACCAACCCAACCAAGCCCAGCCTTAACGGCTAATGGGCGCTCCATAATCGGTGCTGAATCAACGAAAGGACGAAAGTTGACTATCCCTTGATATTCAAATTGCTGACAATATTGTGAAATTCTTTCGCCGAGTTTTTTAAGACGCTGTCTTAATACTTTGTGATAATCCCTACCAAGCGCATAACGGCTGATATAGCCTTGTTCTGGATTATTTAAGGTGCGTGCAAAAGCCGCATCCGTAGGGAGGTAATTCATTCTGACACTGATAACACGTAATGTACCCGGAACCAATTCGTGAGGTCTGGCTCGTGTCATTCCATATTTTTCCATCCATGCCATTTCACCATGATATTGCTTATCTAACCACGCTTGCAGGCGAGGTTCTTCAAGTGATAAGTCAGTATCACATATTCCTGTTTGTTGAAAACCTAGCTCAGAGCCCCATAATTTTATGTTTTGAGCGAGAAGATTAAGATCAAGTGATGACATGAATAAACCAAATCAATAAATAGGTAAGAGGTGAGTCCTAAGAGCGCGCAGTGTATCATAGTGAGGCAGTAGGAAAAATCTTCGCAATAAATAGATTTATGGTATGGTTATTTGATAGTGATTTCGATAACTATTTGCCTTAAGAAAACATATAAAGCTTAGTATTTGATATTCTCCAACGATCTCACTTTATTAAGCGGTTATAACTTAACAATAGATTATATAAATATGAAAGAATGGGTTGTTACATTAGAAGATGAAGCGGCAACAGTTGAACTCGGGCGTACTGTTGCAATGGCAACGGAGCATCACGGATTGATCATTTATTTATATGGCGACCTTGGTGCTGGAAAAACAACCTTTAGCCGCGGCTTTTTACAAGCGCTGGGTCATCAAGGACATGTAAAAAGCCCAACGTATACATTAGTTGAGCCTTATATGCTGTCGCCAAATCCAGTTTATCATTTTGATCTTTATCGTTTAGCTTCTGCTGAAGAGTTGGAGTTTATGGGGATACGTGACTATTTTGAGCAAGACGCGTTATGCCTTATTGAATGGCCATCGCAAGGCGAAGGCTTTTTACCTAACGCGGATTTAGAACTTCATCTAAGTTATGAAGATGAAGGTCGAAAAGCGCGTTTTGTTGCCCTTTCACAAAGAGGGAATACTGTTTTATCCCGTATTCAGTCTGCATAAAGGAATATTGATTATGTCGAGTCTCATTACTATTGTGAGTCAAAGTCAGCGCTATGTTGTTGCCTTTCTGTTGGTTGTTTTGTCTTTATTTTTTGTGCAAACAGCACAAGCCGCTACTGTGACAGAAGTGAAAGCAGAAAACAGCATTTCAGCAACAATCCTCACATTTACGTTTAGTGATGGGAAGCCGAGTTATCGATATTATTCATTAAAAAGTCCTGACCGTTTGGTGATGGATTTTAAACAGAGCACAAAAATCACGGGATTACCGGCAATACTAGGTAATGGGCAGTTAGCTCATAAAATCCGCTCAACGCAATCAAAAGATAGCCAATACCAAAGTATGGTTGTAGAACTTGCTCAGCCCGTTGTGGTGACGGAGAGTTTAGTGAATGTAGGTGGTGGATATAAGTTAGTGCTTACTATAAAGGCTATGAATAGTCGACAAAATAGCAATGCACAATCAACAGTCACTGTTGTTGCGTTATCACCGACAACAATGACGGCATCAGCCTCAAATACAAATAGAGAAATGGCGCCTTTAACCATGACACCTAAAGCAGAGGTTGCTCCAGTTGCTCCTATTGTGAAACCTCGCACCACTCCATCAAAGCCACAAGCGGGCTCTCGCCAAATTATTATTGCGATAGATGCAGGACATGGTGGGCAAGATCCGGGTGCGATTGGTCAGAAAGGTAATCGTGAAAAAGACGTGACATTAAGTGTAGCAAGAAAGTTGGAAGCTCGATTACGTAATGATCCTATGTTTAAACCTGTTCTAACACGTAGTGGTGATTATTTTATCTCAGTTGCGGGGCGCTCTGAAGTTGCCCGTAAGCAAAGTGCAAATATGTTAGTGTCTATTCATGCTGACTCAGCACCAAATCGTAGTGCAAGAGGCGCTTCTGTGTGGGTGCTTTCTAATCGTCGAGCAAACAGTGAATTAGGTAAGTGGCTTGAACAAAGTGAAAAACAATCAGAATTGTTAGGCGGTGCTGGTGATGCTTTATCAGAAGGTGCTGATCCTTATTTAAGTCAAACGGTGCTCGATTTGCAGTTTGGTAATTCACAGCGAGTGGGTTATGACGTCGCCGTTGCTGTATTGTCTGAGCTAAGAAAAGTGGGTTCATTACATAAGAAAACACCAGAGCATGCCAGCTTAGGGGTTTTACGCTCACCAGATATCCCTTCAATTTTAGTTGAAACAGGTTTTATCAGCCACGCGTCAGAAGAGCAGTTACTGATTTCTAATGCTTATCAAGAAAAGCTCGCGGCATCTATTCACGCAGGTTTAAGAAATTATTTTCTGGCTCACCCTTTACAAAACGCGCCTAATTGATTGAGTAGAATGGAATAAAGGTAATGGCGATAAATTTATTACCTCCTCAGCTTGCAAACCAAATTGCCGCAGGGGAAGTTGTTGAAAGACCAGCCTCTGTTGTTAAAGAGCTGCTGGAAAATAGTTTAGACGCAGGCGCGACCTCGATTGATATTGATATCGATAAAGGTGGCGCTAAGCTAATTCGTATTCGTGATAATGGATGCGGTATCAATCGTGATGATTTGAAGTTAGCACTTGCTCGCCATGCAACTAGCAAAATATCAACTCTTGACGATCTTGAAGCCATAATGAGTATGGGGTTTCGTGGAGAAGCATTAGCGAGCATTAGTTCTGTTTCCCGTTTGATCCTGACATCACGTACTCAAGATCAAGAAGAAGCATGGCAAGCTTATGCAGAAGGCAGAGATATGGCAGTCACCATTAAACCTGCCGCTCATCCTGTGGGAAGTACAGTTGAAGTTCTTGATCTGTTTTATAACACGCCCGCAAGACGTAAATTTTTACGGACTGAAAAAACAGAATTTGCACATATTGATGAAGTGATTCGTAGAATTGCGTTATCGCGTTTTGATGTCACTATCAATCTTACTCATAACGGCAAACGTGTTCGGCAATACCGGGCAGTAAAAGATGAAAGTCAGCAAAATCGCCGTTTGAGTACGATTTGTGGAAATAATTTTGTCAATCAATCAATGCAGTTATCGTGGGAACATGGTGATTTAGCAATAAAAGGTTGGGTAGAACATCCTTTATCACCAGTGCAAAGTAGTGAAATTCAGTATTGCTATGTGAATGGACGAATGATGCGTGATAGATTAATTAATCATGCTATTCGCCAAGCTTACGAAGGTTATTTGCAAGGAGAACAGCAACCTTCTTACATTTTGTATTTAAGTGTTGATCCTCACCAAGTCGATGTTAATGTCCATCCCGCTAAACATGAAGTTCGCTTTCATGAATCTCGCTTGGTTCATGATTTTATCTATCAAGGTGTGTTGAGTGTTTTACGACAAGCAACCCAAGAACCTTTATCATTAGCTTCAGATGATGAAGAAGAACACGAAACAGCGTTAAACTTCCCTGAAAATCGTCAAGTTGCAGGTGAAAACGTATTTTCTCAGCCTTATCAAGCACCAATAGCTCAAACTCCGTCAAATCGATCA
Source organism: Proteus sp. TJ1640 (assembly GCF_003144445.1). NCBI lineage: Bacteria > Pseudomonadati > Pseudomonadota > Gammaproteobacteria > Enterobacterales > Morganellaceae > Proteus > Proteus sp. TJ1640. Next base: position 199,440 of record NZ_PENY01000018.1, on the reverse strand, counting down.
TCATCACACCATTACAGTGAACGAGAGCACAACAGTAACTCACATCAAAAGCAAGCCTCTCAATTTGGAGGTCGCCATCAGTTTGGTGAAAGTTATCAGCGGACACAAGGTGCGCTTTATCAAAAAATGATGCAAGAAAGTGTATCAACATCAAAAGATAAAGAAAAAATACCCCTATTTCCTGAGCGTGCCCCATTGAATTTAGGTGAAATCGTTCATACAACTAATAATATCGAAGAAGGTACTATTTCGGTGATGCCTCGTTCCGTCAATGCGAAAGATGGACAAACTGATTATACTTTTGGGCGAGTATTGGCAATTTATCAGCACAAATATGCGTTAATAGAATCTTCACAAGGTCTTGGGCTGTTATCATTGGAAGAAGCAGATTTTCTGTTAAAATGTGCGCAATTACTGCCTAAAGATGAAACATTGAAGCCACAACCTTTGCTAGTGCCTTTAAAGTTGGCGTTGAGTAAAGAGGAGATTAGTGTATTCAATCAGTTTCAGTCGCTAATCAGTCATTTCGGGATCGTTATCGAAATTTCTCACGGTAAAGCAACAATACATGCAGTGTCGTTACCTTTGCGTCAGCAAAATTTACCCGTGTTACTGACAGCATTATTCGCTTATTTGTCAGCAGAGCAATCTTGTACCGAGCAACAACTTGGACAGTGGTTTGCAAAACAATTAGGGGCAGAGCAGACGCAATGGTCGCAAGCTCAAGCAGTAGGACTATTGGCTGATATTGAAAGACTCTGTCCTCAATATGTCAGACAGCCAGCAAAAAACTTATTACAATTAATTGATTTACAACCGGTGGTAGTGGCATTAAATAATGAGCGAAGTGAACACGCAAATAAAACCTAAAGCAATTTTTCTAATGGGACCTACAGCGTCAGGTAAAACAGCATTAGCAATTGCACTGAGACAGAAACTGCCTGTAGATATTATTAGCGTGGATTCAGCTCTTATCTATCGTGGTATGGATATTGGTACAGCAAAGCCAGATGCGAATGAGCAATCGCTTGCTCCACATCGATTAATTGATATTCTAGACCCCGCATTTCCCTATTCTGCTGCAGATTTTCGACGAGATGCATTAAATGCAATGGAAGAAATTACTGCAGTTGGACGAATTCCACTATTAGTGGGTGGGACTATGCTATATTTTAAAGCGTTACTTGAAGGTCTATCGCCTTTACCTAGTGCCAATTCGGATGTTCGTGCTGAAATAGAAAAAAAAGCAGCAGAGCAAGGGTGGGAGGCAATACATAAAGAGTTAGCGTTAGTTGATCCTGTTGCAGCGCAACGGATCCATCCTAATGATCCTCAACGGCTTTCTCGTGCGTTAGAAGTTTACCTGATTTCAGGTAAGACAATGACGGAATTGACAAAAATATCAGGCGAGTCTTTGCCCTATGATGTTTATCAATTTGCGATTGCTCCGAAAGACAGAAATGTTCTTCACCAACGCATTGAAGCTCGTTTTAAACAGATGTTAACGTGTGGATTTGAAGATGAAGTAAAATCATTGTATGAACGGGGCGATTTGCATGAAGATTTACCTTCTGTACGTTGTGTCGGTTATCGCCAGATGTGGTCATATTTATCAGGCGAAATAGATTATGATGAGATGGTTTATCGAGGGATCTGCGCGACCCGGCAATTAGCGAAGCGACAAATCACCTGGTTAAGGGGTTGGAATAACATTCACTGGCTTGACAGTGAAGATCCAAAACAATCTCTTGACACTGTTTTGCAGGTAGTTAGTGCATAGATGGTAGGTTTGTGTAAAATTGATAGTTGCCAAAGCGCAATTTTTGAGTAGTTCATTTTTCGAACCAATTGGGTTCTAATATAAAACAACAAAATAAGGAAAACATAGAATGGCTAAGGGGCAATCTTTGCAAGATCCTTTCTTGAACGCATTACGTCGTGAAAGGGTTCCCGTTTCTATCTATTTGGTAAACGGCATTAAATTGCAGGGTCAGATCGAATCTTTTGACCAATTTGTTATTTTGCTGAAAAACACAGTCAGTCAGATGGTATATAAACATGCTATCTCTACCGTGGTACCTTCGCGTCCTGTTTCTCATCATAGCAATACAGGCACGAACCAAACTGGTACAGGCTACAATGGTGGTGCTGCTCAGCAGGATGATGTTGCAGAATAATAATCCAATATTATTCTTGATATAAGAAAAACATAGGTAGGGAGACTTTACCTATGTTTTTTCCTGTTTTTATAAAGTCCAAGAGGTTTCGCCTTTGTTTGATCGTTATGAAGGTGGCGAATTAGCCGTTTTAGTACACGTCTTCTTTTCTCAAGAAAAGGACGTTGATGATTTGCAAGAATTTGAATCTTTGGTGACATCTGCGGGTGTTAAGCCAGTTCAGATTATTACAGGAAATCGTAAAGCACCTCATCCCAAATATTATGTCGGTGAAGGTAAGGCAGAAGAAATTGCCGAGGCTGTAAAAGCAAGTGGTGCAGATGTTGTTTTATTTAATCATGCACTGACACCTGCACAAGAGCGAAATCTGGAAAGACTTTGTGAATGCCGAGTGGTTGATCGCACGGGAGTTATCCTTGATATTTTTGCTCAAAGAGCAAGAACCCATGAAGGAAAACTACAGGTAGAACTCGCCCAGTTACGTCACTTATCAACCCGTTTAGTCAGAGGGTGGACTCACCTTGAAAGACAAAAAGGGGGGATTGGGTTACGAGGACCAGGCGAAACTCAGCTAGAAACAGACCGCCGCTTACTCCGAGGTAAAATTAGTCAAATTCTAATGCGATTGGGTAGAGTTGAGCGTCAGCGTGAACAAGGACGACAAGCGCGGAGTAAAGCTGATATTCCAACATTATCCCTTGTTGGTTACACGAATGCGGGGAAATCGAGTTTATTTAATCATATTACCTGCTCTGATGTATATGCAGCAGATCAGTTGTTTGCAACATTAGATCCTACATTAAGACGTATTCAAGTTGAGGATGTGGGAACGGTTGTATTAGCCGATACTGTTGGATTTATTCGACATTTACCTCATGATCTTGTTGCTGCTTTTAAAGCCACTTTGCAAGAAACACGAGAAGCAACCTTACTTCTTCATGTTATTGATGCAGCAGATAGTCGTTTTGAGGAAAATATTCATGCCGTTGAAAGTGTATTAGAAGAGATTGATGCTCAAGAGATACCAACACTGCATGTTATGAACAAAATTGATCTTCTTGAAGACTTCACTCCAAGAATTGATCGAAATGAAGAAAACTTACCCGTTAGGGTTTGGGTTTCGGCACAAACAGGCGAAGGTATTCCTCTGTTGTATCAGGCGTTGACAGAACGTCTTTCAGGTGAGATCGCACACTTAGAATTACGTTTACCGCCAGAAGATACAGGGCGCTTGCGTAGCCGCTTTTATCAATTACAGTCAATAGAACGTGAATGGATTGAAAAAGACGGTAAAGTTGGACTAATCATACGTATGCCTATGATAGACTGGCGCCGCCTTTGCAAGCAGGAACCCAATTTATTGGATTACGTGGTCTGATATTCGGCCATAATAATGAACATTAACTGAGAGCTGGCGACGAAATCGGCTCTTAAGCCTGATAAATCTAATCATAATAATGGAGCTAGAACATGGCGTGGAATCAGCCCGGTAACAACGGACAAGACCGCGACCCGTGGGGTAACCGAAACAGCGGCAATAATAATGGCGATGGTAACGGTAACTCCAACGGCAATCAAGGAGGTCGGAATCGTGGAGCATCAGATCTCGATGATATGTTCCGTAAACTGAGTGAAAAACTTGGTGGTTTCGGTGGTAAAAAAGGTGGGAACTCCTCTTCTGGGCAAAATGGCGGGCCTCGTGGTAATGCTGGAAATCTTTTGATTTCTCTTGCATTAGGTGCGGTTGTCGTAGTTTGGGCTGCAAGTGGTTTTTATACCATCAAAGAGGCAGAGCAAGGCGTAGTGACTCGTTTTGGTAAATTTTACCAAATCGTTGAACCCGGTCTGAACTGGAAACCGACTTTTATTGATGAAGTTCAGCCTGTTAACGTAAAAACTATCCGTGATTTAACTACGGGTGGCATGATGTTAACGTCAGATGAAAACATGGTTCAAGTTGAGATAAACGTGCAGTATGTTGTCTCTGATCCAGAAACATTCCTGTTTAACCTAACAACACCAATTAACAGCTTAGGTCAGGCAACTGACAGTGCTGTACGTGGTGTTATTGGTCGTTCAGAAATGGAAAAAATTCTGACTTCAAACCGTTCAGAAATTCGTGACCAAACACGTCAAGAATTAGAAGAGACTATCCGCCCGTATAACATGGGTATCTCGATTGTGGACGTCAACTTCCAAGTTGCGCGCCCACCAGAAGCGGTAAAAGCAGCATTTGATGACGTAATTGCGGCTCGTGAAGAAGAACAAAAAACTATTCGTCAAGCTGAAGCTTATAAAAACGAAGTGTTACCGTTAGCAAAAGGTAACGCACAACGTATGATTGAAGAAGCGACGGCTTATAAAACCAGTGTGGTGATGAAAGCAGAAGGTGAGGTAGCAAGTTTTGCTAAAATCTTACCTGAATATCGTGCTGCTCCTGAAATTACTCGCGAGCGTCTTTACATTGAAACGATGGAAAAAGTGCTGTCCAAAACACGTAAAGTCATCGCTAATGATAAAGGCAACAGCATGTTAGTGCTACCTTTAGAGCAAATGCTACGTCAGCCATCTCATACGGGTGTATCAAATACCCCTGAGGCGTCGGCTCGTATCAACACACCCGCTCCAACTGTAAATCCAACACCGACACAAAAACCAGCAACAACGACTTATGGTAATGGTGGATATGGTAGTAGTAATAATGGCGGTTATGGTCAGCCTTACGGCAATAATCAAGGAGGACAATAATCATGCGTAAAGTTATCGCTGTTGTTGCAGTTATTATTTTAGCGTTGTTGTACTCTTCTGTATTTGTCGTTCAACAGTATGAGCGTGGCATTATTTTACGCTTTGCGAAAGTGGTACGTGATGCTGAAAATAAACCGGTTGTTTATGAGCCAGGTCTTCACTTTAAAATTCCATTTATTGAGAATGTGAAAAAACTGGATGCGCGTATTCAAACCATGAATATCCAGCAAGACCGCTTCTTATCCGGTGAGAATAAAGACTTATTAGTTGACTCTTATCTGAAATGGCGTATCAGTGATTTCAGTACTTACTATCTGGCAACAGGTGGTGGTAATACAACGCAAGCTGAAACTTTACTGCGTCGTAAATTTAGTGACCGTTTACGTTCAGAGATTGGTCGTATGAGCGTAAACCAAATTATTACAGATTCTCGTGGTCGTTTAACCATTGATGTTCGTAATGCTCTGAATGAAGGTACACCTTCTCGTGATACAAGTGCTGCTGATGATGCTATTGCTATTGCAGCGAAGAAGGTAGCTGAAGAAACTAAAGGTCAAGCTCCCGCTATCAATATGAACAGTATGGCGGCATTAGGTATTGAAGTGATTGACGTTCGAATCAAGCAAATCAACCTACCTATGGAAGTTTCTGAGGCGATTTATCAGCGTATGCGTGCAGAACGTGAGGCCGTTGCTCGTCGTCACCGTTCACAAGGTCAAGAGCAAGCTGTGAAAATTCGTGCTGCTGCGGATAAAACCGTAACAGAGACACTTGCTGAGTCTGAGCGTGAATCTTTACGTCTTCGCGGTGAAGGTGATGCCCAAGCAACTAAACTGTTTGCTGATGCATTCAGCCAAGATCCAGACTTCTATGCCTTTATTCGTAGCTTACGTGCTTATGAGAAAAGCTTTAACCAAGATGGCAATGACGTCATGGTATTAAGCCCAGATAGCGATTTCTTACGCTATATGAAAGCACCAACAAAAGCGCGAGCGATTGAAGAGTAATTTCCAAACGTATTAAACCGTTTGAGTAAATTATAAAATCCTCCATCTTTAAAAAGTGGGGGATTTTTTTTTGGATATTAATAAGTTAATGCTAATAATCAAGCTAAGAAATAAATAATTGTGTATAAAAAGATGAAAATTTATGCTTAATGGTTTCCAAAATGGTTTTAGCTGGGATAGTATAAAGTGAAAATTGCATTTCAAGATAAACCTTCGGCAATTCCGAAGCGTCTTCTTCGCCATTTTCACTTTTATGTCACTCTGCTTCCTATTTTTGCGATCAAAACTGTTGATGAAAGTCACAATATGTTTGTGGTGCGGATTTTTCGGGCAAAAATATTGACAATGGCAAGATAATCTATTGCTTAAAAGCGGGGATGACATAATTAGATAAAATCTACTGTAACTCTTGATTTGAGATGGTAGAATCCTTTTTTAAGCAACCGAGTGTATTTTGAAATGAGTAATAACGTTGTCGTATTGGGCACCCAGTGGGGTGACGAAGGTAAAGGCAAGATAGTCGATTTGCTGACAGAACGCGCTAAGTATGTTGTTCGCTACCAAGGTGGCCATAACGCAGGCCACACTCTAGTCATCGACGGTGAAAAAACCGTTCTTCATTTGATCCCATCAGGCATTCTCCGTGAAAATGTTGTTAGCATCATAGCAAACGGTGTCGTGTTATCACCGGAAGCGCTGATGAAGGAAATGACCCAACTTGAAGATCGTGGCATTCCTGTTCGCTCTCGTTTACTTCTGTCTGAAGCTTGCCCATTAATCCTTCCTTATCATATCGCATTAGATAATGCGCGTGAGAAAGCGCGTGGCGAGAAAGCTATCGGTACAACAGGCCGTGGTATCGGTCCTGCTTACGAAGATAAAGTTGCTCGTCGCGGTTTACGTGTTGGCGATCTGTTTGATAAAAAAGCGTTTGCACAAAAACTCAAAGAAATCATCGAATACCATAACTTCCAACTGGTTAACTACTACAAAGTTGAACCTGTTGATTACCAAAAAACCTTAGACGATATCATGGCAATCGCTGATATTCTGACAGGTATGGTTGTTGATGTTTCTGACTTACTGTACAAAGCAACACAAAACGGTGAGTTAGTGATGTTTGAAGGTGCACAAGGTACTTTATTAGACATCGACCACGGTACTTATCCGTATGTAACCTCTTCAAACACAACCGCAGGTGGTGTAGCAACAGGTTCAGGTTTAGGCCCTCGTTATGTTGGTTACGTATTAGGGATCATCAAAGCTTACTCTACTCGTGTAGGTGCAGGTCCATTCCCAACTGAATTGTTTGATGAAGTGGGTGACTTCTTACGTGAGAAAGGCCAAGAGTTTGGTGCAACCACTGGTCGTAGCCGTCGTACTGGTTGGTTAGATATCGTCGCTATTCGTCGCGCTGTTCAAATCAACTCACTGTCTGGTTTCTGCATGACGAAACTGGATGTGTTAGATGGTTTGAAAGAAGTGAAACTGTGTGTGGGTTATCGCTTACCAAACGGTGAAGTCATTGATACAACACCTTTAGCTGCTGATGAATGGGAAGGTATCGAGCCTATCTATGAATCAATGCCAGGTTGGAATGAAAGTACTTTTGGTGTGAAAGATCACGCTCAACTGCCACAAGCAGCGCTGAACTACATCAAACGTGTAGAAGAGTTAACAGGTGTTCCTGTTGATATTGTTTCTACTGGTCCAGACCGTTCAGAAACCATCATTCTCCGTCATCCATTTGATGCATAATCTGCATTAAATTGGTTTGATGTGAAAATCGTCCCTGAAAATGACAGGGGCGATTTTTTCGTATCTGTTTGTTGATTAAATTGAGATAAAAATACGCGTTACACATATAAGATAAGACAGCTTTACACTCGGTTTTGCTTCTGTTTTATCCGTAACGCGTAAAAACAATAAGACAATGTTATTGTTGTAATGCCAGAAATAGAAAAGCGATCTGTTGAAAATCGACAGTATCGCTTTTTCTTTGCCTATGATGTCGCTATTATTTTGTTAGTAGTCAAGTGAGAGATGGAAATAACTCACTTTTGAGCATATCTTTGCTAAATGTCCAAAAATTAAACATAATATTGCTTAATAAAATGATATTCTCATTACTAATTACTTATCCCTTAACGACTTTAATAGGGAAAACCACTTTTCAGAGGTCATTGTGCAATTAACCAGTTTTACAGATTATGGATTGCGGGCATTGATATATATGGCTTCATTGCCAGAAGGCAAAATGACGAGTATCACGGAAGTGACGCAAGTCTATGGTGTCTCGCGTAACCATATGGTGAAAATTATTAATCAACTTAGCCACTTAGGTTTTGTTGAGGCTATTCGTGGTAAAAATGGTGGGATCCGTTTAGGTAAGCCTGCAACAGACATCATTGTGGGTGAGGTTGTTCGTGCTTTAGAGCCACTTTCATTAGTAAACTGTAGTGCTGAGTTTTGCCACATTACCCCTGCGTGTCGACTAAAACTGGTCTTGAATCAGGCAATTGAGCAGTTTTTGAAAGAGTTAGACCGTCACACACTCGCTGAGCTAGTTGAAAATAATAGCTCCTTATATAAATTGTTATTAGAAGATGTTTGAGTCTACTATTTCATCAAATCTGATAGCTTGGAGGTCATAATGTCAAAAGATCCTTTTCAGGATAGAGAAGCAGAAAAATACGCCTCTCCAATTGCTAGTCGCGAATATATTTTAGAAGAAATGAAAAAACGCACGGCACCCATGAGCCGTGAAGATTTAGCACAGGCGTTAAAAATTTCAGGTGAAGAAGACTTAGAAGCGTTACGTCGTCGTTTAAGAGCGATGGAGCGTGATGGTCAATTAGTTTTTACCCGTCGCCAGTGCTACGCGTTACCTGAACGCCTTGATTTATGGAAAGGAAAGGTAATTGGTCACCGTGATGGTTATGGTTTTTTACGTGCAGAAGGTCAAAAAGATGATCTTTACCTTTCACAAGATGAAATGAAAAAAACCATGCATGGCGATGTTATTCTTGCTCAACCTTTAGGTATGGATAGAAAAGGTCGCCGTGAAGGTCGTGTTGTTCGCGTGATTGAACCACGAAATAATCAAATTGTAGGTCGCTATTTTATTGAGTCAGGTATGGGATTCGTTGTACCTGATGATAGCCGTTTAAGCTTTGATATTCTTATTCCTAAAGAAGATATCATGGGTGCACGTATGGGTAATGTGGTGGTGGTTGAAGTCACTACAAGACCAACGCGACGAACTCAAGCTGTAGGTCGTATTGTCGAAATTTTAGGTGAGACGATGGGGACGGGTATTGCAGTAGAGATCGCATTACGTACCCATGAAATTCCTTACACTTGGCCTGCAAAAGTCACAAAAGAAGTCGCTGATTTAAAAGAGGAAGTGCCTGAATCTGCCAAAGAAGGCCGTGTTGATTTACGTGGTTTGCCTTTAATCACAATTGATGGTGAAGATGCACGAGATTTCGATGACGCTGTTTATTGTCAACGTAAAAAGGGTGGCGGCTGGCGTTTATGGGTTGCAATTGCTGATGTTAGCTATTACGTGCGTCCACAGACGGCATTAGATACAGAAGCGCGTAGTCGAGGAAACTCTGTTTATTTCCCTTCTCAAGTCGTACCGATGTTGCCAGAAGTTCTGTCTAATGGATTATGTTCATTAAACCCACAAGTTGACCGTTTGTGTATGGTCTGCGAGATGACGGTTTCTGAGCAAGGGCGCCTTTCTTCTTATAGATTCTATGAAGCAGTGATGAGTTCTCATGCTCGAATGACCTACACCAAAGTGTGGAAAATCATTCAAGGTGATGAAGAACTACGTGCGCACTATAAGCCTATCGTTAAAGATATTGAACATCTATATGAATTATACCAAGCACTTGATAAAGCGCGTGAGCAACGTGGTGCGATAGGGTTTGAATCTGAAGAAGCGAAATTTATCTTCAATGCAGAGCGTCGTATTGAACGTATCGAGCCTGTTGTTCGTAACGATGCACACAAATTAATTGAAGAGTGCATGATCTTAGCGAATATCGCAGCCGCTCGTTTTGTTGAGAAGAATGAAGAACCTGCACTTTATCGTATTCATGATAAACCGAAAGAAGAAAGCGTACTGAATTTACGTTCAGTCTTTAATGAATTAGGTTTAACGTTGCCAGGGGGCTTAACGCCAGAGCCAGCAGATTATGCGCGAGTCATGAAAGAGGTTGAAGACAGACCTGATCGTGAAATGCTACAAACCATGATTTTGCGCTCAATGAAGCAGGCGATTTACGATCCTGAAAACCGTGGGCACTTTGGTTTAGCATTAAAATCTTATGCGCACTTTACCTCACCAATTCGTCGTTATCCTGATCTAGCTTTGCACCGTGCAATTAAATATCAAATTGCCAAACAAGAAGGCCATGGCTCACAGCGTTGGACCCCAACAGGTGGCTACCATAGTGATATGGACACCATGTTGCAATTAGGCGAGCACTGTTCTTTAACTGAACGCCGTGCTGATGAAGCAACAAGAGATGTGGCTGATTGGCTGAAATGTGACTTTATGCTGGATCAAATTGGTCAACAATTTACCGGTATAATCACCAGCGTAACGGGCTTTGGTTTCTTTGTTCGTTTAAATGATCTGTTTATTGATGGTTTGGTACATGTTTCTACATTAAATAATGATTACTATCAATATGATAATGTGGGGCAGCGTTTAATTGGTGAGTCTTCAGGACAAGTCTATCGCCTTGGTGATGAAGTTGAAGTTAAAGTTGAAGCAGTCAGTATGGATGAACGTACTATCGATTTCTCCTTAATTTCAACAACACGTACCGCGCGTAACCCGGGTAAAACAGCACGAGTTCGCGGGTTAAAGGGTGAAAAAGACAAGAGAAACGCAAGTTCTAGTAAGTCTCGACGTCGTGATGCAAGTAAAGATAAAAACTTTGAGCCAGATAGCGCCTTCAAAAAAGGAAAATCAGCTAAAAGTAATGCAAACAAAGACAGCGCTGTAAAAGACCAAGTTGCTAAAGATAAAGCAAGCAGTAAACGAAAGAAAGCATCATCACAAACCAAAAAGATAGAAGCAAAGCTTAAAGCTAAGCGCGCTGCCAAACGCGATAAAGCATAAGATTTGTTCTTCTAGTTCTTTTTTAAAAGGCGGAGACTCCGCCTTTTAGCTGTTTTGTGCCTTTTATTTTTTAATGAGTAAGTACCGCTATGAGCGAAGAAATTATTTATGGTATTCACGCAGTAAAAGCATTGCTTGAGCGTGATCCTGCACGTTTTAAAGAAGTTTATGTATTAAAAGGGCGTGAAGACCGCCGTTTAACTCCCGTTATTCACGAATTAGAAGCCCAAGGGATTTTAGTTCAAGTGGCTAATCGTCAGTGGTTAGATAGCCAAACAGAGGGTGCTGTTCACCAAGGTATTATTGCAAAAGTGAAACCAGGTCGTCAGTATCAAGAACAAGATTTACCTGACTTGTTAGCTAAAGTTGGTACACCTTTCTTATTAGTGCTAGACGGTGTTACTGATCCCCATAATTTAGGGGCTTGTTTGCGTAGCGCAGATGCAGCGGGTGTACACGCTGTTATCGTACCTAAAGATCGTTCTGCACAATTAAATGCAACAGCGAAAAAAGTGGCTTGTGGCGCAGCAGAAAGCGTTCCTTTAATTAAAGTGACTAACCTTGCTCGTACATTACGTTTCCTGCAAGAAGAGAATGTTTGGATTGTCGGCACAGCAGGCGAAGCAGATCATACTTTATATCAAAGCAAACTTACTGGCCCAATGGCATTAGTGATGGGTGCTGAAGGTGAAGGTATGCGTCGTTTAACACGTGAGCATTGTGATGAACTGATCAGTATTCCAATGGCGGGTACGGTGTCTTCGCTCAACGTTTCTGTCGCAACTGGCGTTTGTTTATTTGAAGCGATGCGCCAGCGTATTATTGTGAAATAATCGTTTAGTTTATTTTATTCTCTATACTCCCTTGAGTTTTATTGACCGCGGGGGTATAGTTACGCGTCAATTTTTTCAGTCACAACTAAACAAGTTCCTTGCCTCCATGGGTGGTGACTGACCCTGACAGGAGGCTGATAAATCCGTAAGGAGCAATATCAAATGCGTCATTACGAAATCGTTTTTATGGTTCATCCTGACCAGAGCGAACAAGTTCCGGGCATGATCGAGCGTTATAAAACCGCTATCACTAATGCAAATGGTCAGATCCACCGTCTAGAAGACTGGGGTCGTCGTCAATTAGCTTATCCAATCAACAAACTGCACAAAGCACACTACGTTCTAATGAACGTTGAAGCTCCGCAGGAAGTGATTGATGAACTGGAAACTACTTTCCGTTTCAACGATGCCGTTCTCCGCAACATGATTATGCGTACTAAACACGCAGTAACTGAAGCTTCTCCAATGGTTAAAGCAAAAGACGAACGCCGTCGTGATATCGCTGATGACCTAGATGGTGAAGAAGAAGTTGATGATGTAGCAGAGGATTCTGAAGAGTAATTAGTGCTGTGACGGCTAATAATCATTTGGTGCTAACTGGCACAGTGTGCAAAGCATTAATACGAAAAGTTAGCCCCGCTGGGATCCCGCACTGTCAATTTGTTATTGAACATCGTTCAATACAAGAAGAGGCGGGATTAAAAAGACAATCATGGTGCCGAATGCCCATTATTGCTAGCGGGAAAGCGTTACAAGCAGTTACTCACAGTATAACGGTCGGCAGCCAAATCACCGTTTCAGGATTCATTAGTAGCCATCAGGCGCGAAATGGATTATTTAAATTGGTGCTTCATGCCGAGCAGATTGAATTGATAGATTCTGGAGACTAGCCATATGGCACGTTATTTCCGTCGTCGTAAGTTCTGCCGTTTCACAGCAGAAGGCGTACAAGAGATCGATTATAAAGATATCGCTACGCTGAAAAACTATATCACTGAAAGTGGTAAAATTGTACCAAGTCGTATCACCGGTACTCGTGCAAAATACCAGCGTCAGCTGGCTCGTGCTATCAAGCGCGCACGCTACCTGTCTTTATTACCTTATACTGATCGTCATCAGTAATAGGTATATAGTCCATTAATGACTTGTAGAGGATAAGGTAATGCAAATTATTCTGCTTGATAAAGTAGCGAATCTAGGTAGCCTGGGTGATCAGGTTAACGTAAAATCGGGCTATGCTCGTAACTATTTAATCCCACAGGGTAAAGCTGTTTCTGCGACTAAGAAAAACATTGAGTTTTTCGAAGCGCGTCGTGCTGAGTTAGAAGCTAAATTAGCTGAAACTTTAGCAGCAGCTGAAGCTCGTGCAGCGAAGATCAATGCACTGGGTTCTGTCACTATCAGCTCTAAAGCGGGTGACGAAGGTAAACTGTTTGGTTCAATCGGTACTCGTGACATCGCTGATGCAGTAACTGCAGCTGGCGTTGAAATGTGTAAGAGCGAAGTTCGCCTGCCAAATGGCGTTCTGCGTACTACTGGTGACCACGAAGTTCACTTCCAAGTTCACAGTGACGTATTCGCTGAACTGAATGTTATCATCGTTGCTGAATAATCTCTGATTAAACAGTTAATGTTGATAAAGAAAAACGCCAGCTTAGCTGGCGTTTTTCTTTGGGGAAATAAAAGCTCTTCTACTATGGTGTACGGTAATAACTTCCATCACTTAAACGAGTGTAAGTGATAACAGTACCGGCGCTATTTGTCACTTCTAGCATGCTAACATCACCTTGCGGATTGCGCTGTAAACGAATAGTTTGCCCTGAGCGTAATTGGCTTAATGATTTTTGTTGGCCTTCTGATTTCGCCATAGAAAATGCATCATTGACAGGAAGTTGATTGTCTCTAAAAAGTTGCGCTAAGGTTTGTCCTTCTTTGATAGTGTAGGTTTGCCATGTTTTTTGCGCTGGTGTTGATTGAGTGTCTTGTGGTGGCGTCGTTTGAGCAACCGTTCCCTCGGGATCATTTTCCGTTGGGTTATCTATTGATGGAGAAACCTCTGGGTCGGCATTTAAGCTATCTTGTGCTTGAGGGATCGGTGCTTGATACACCGGATCATTGGTAGGCGCTATTGGTACAGGAAGATCATGCGTTGATGATGACGGTTGAGGCGGCTCACCATTATTCTCACTTGTTGGCCAAAAAAACACGACCAATAAAGCAATAGCAATAACGAGTATTGCTCGACGATGTAAGCCAGGGAATTTGCCCATATTCACCTCATTATTGATCTGTGAATCAGTATTATGAATTGCTGTAACATCTTTTTTATTCCTTGTAGCCATACTAGCACGAACCATGATCCTAACCTGCTCCCTGAATTCTTTTCAGAATTATCTATTCGCTCTAACCATTAATGTTCTTCATTTCCTTGATGGTTAACTAAAAATAGCTTCATACGTTGATAAGCATTTTTATCGGTTTCTATGGTTAAGGCTTGTGTTAATTCACCATAAAGATCATGAGGTAATAATGTGTCAGACCATGTTGAAAGAACATTCAGTGCCATATTTCTATCACGCAATATTGGGCTATGTAACTGCCGTTTGATGAGTGACCAGCCGATACCGGGAAAACCACCAAGATCTTGCATAATATATTCAACGGCATGATGAGACTGATATTCAGAGTAGATAGTTATTAATGGATCATCTGTGCTATCTAATGCTGTTAATGCAATTTGTTGTTCTGCAAGTTTGACTACTCTTTCTATTTTATGAGAAGCACCTGTTTGCATTAACTGATGCCACCAATCAGCATTGGGATTATCTTTTTGCAGTGAAAAAAGCAATTCCCAAATATCAAGACGAAGAGATTTTGCTACCAAACTTGCTTGGTAATTTTTTGAGCGAGAGGGATGTTGTAATGCTTCAATAATGAGTGTTGACCACTCTGGTCTTTGAATAATATTTTGTGAAACAGACATAATTTGCTGTTGGACGTGGTCATCCCATCCTAATGCTTCGAGTAATAACCAATCTTCACCACTATTTTGTACAAAATCAGCGATTTCACAAACACAATGAAGCAATTTTAGCTCTTTCGGTGGCAGTGCATCGACTTGTGAAATAAACGCTTTGCAAACTTGGACACCCTCAATGTAATCATAAATATCTTTTGCTGGGCCACCATTAATCAATGCACGCAATAAATCACTACAGCCTAGTAGCAGTGTGTTATCCAAAGGATGCGTATGAAGCATCTCTAATAGTTTGCCTTTCGTTACACAGTCATAGGCGACATATTCTATCATTACATTATTTTTATAGCCTTCAGTGAGTAACCAATAACGGTTATTTACCGAAAGTGCTGTTGGCAGATATTCAATAAATTGAATACGTCCCCAGCCTTTGGTTCGCTGACCAAGGGAATATAAAAAAGGCTCAAACTCTTCGCAAGAAAGACGCTGTTTTAGCGAACGGATAGCATAAAGTGTAAATTCAGGATGAAGAGCAAACAATAAAAGCAAATGTTGAGAAGTATTATCATGAAATGATCTTAACAATCCTAAAGCGATTTTAACGGGATTTTTATCAGGGCTCAGTTTTAAGATCCATAAGATCAACTGAAAATAGATCTCATTTTTAACCAGTACTTCATCTTGTTCTATTTGGTCGATCAATTGGGAAAGATAAGTTATCGGGGCAAGTTTATCCTGACAGGCTATTGCATAAAAAGAAGTGATATGATCTTTATCGGGTAAAAGCACAACATGTTTGATTGCGTTATAGAGTGAGAGGACAAATTCCTCACATGATTGTTGTGAAGGCTGCTGTTCGATCGCGCGACCTATCCGTTGATGCAGAATAATGCCTTCGCGAGCGCCTGCTGACCAACTGAAAGGAATAGATTCATTATTTGATTTTTCTTTTAAGTGACTTTCTGACAATAGATTTAATTCATCAGGTAAAGGCACATCGCCTATTTCATAAGGAGTTAATAATGAAAAAAGCGAAGGTGTAGAACTAGGAAAAACATTAGGAAAGTCTATATTACGATCAATAGACAGAAGTGACTTACTGAAAAGCTTATCGCGCCAATGAGTCATAATAAATCCTATTTGTTTTGCCATCTTAGTATAACTTTAGCGGAAAATAGGAAAACTGGATAAAAAAAGCCAGAAAATCCATTTATATCACTTAAAAAATCCCTTTCAAAAGCATACTTTCTTTCTTGAAATAGAAAAACAAATCAAAAAAAACTGGTCAATAAAATAAAAAAGCGGTACATTAGCACAATTCTAATTTGTTACAATATAACATAACAAACAAATGGGGTTTATTATGAAACTAGGTATTCACCCTCAATATCGAACAGTGATTTTTCATGACACTAGTGCAGATGCTTATTTTAAAGTGGGTTCAACCATCCAAACGGAAAAAACAATAGAGTATGAAGGGCAAATATACCCTTATGTGACATTAGATGTTTCCTCTCAATCACACCCATTTTATACCGGTAAACAAAAGACACATTCTCAAGAAGGTAATGTGGCACGCTTTAATAAACGTTTTGGTCAATTTATTAAGTAAGGAAGAGATAATGCAGGTATTAAGCTCATTAAAAAGTGCTAAACAACGTCATCCAGATTGTAAGGTTGTGCGTCGCCGTGGTCGTCTTTATGTGATTTGTAAGTCAAATCCACGTTTTAAAGCAGTTCAGGGGTAACATCATGCAAAGACCGATACTTTCTTGTGTTTTGATTATGGGACTATTGAGTAGTGCGATGTCTGTTTTGGCTCATGGGCATCATCATGAAAAAGTACAAACACAATCACAACGAGATGCTGCTAATGGTATTTTTGAGGATAAGGATGTGCTTGATCGCCAACTCAGTGATTGGGAAGGTGTATGGCAATCTGTAGAGCCTTATCTTCTCAGTGGCGAATTAGATGAGGTTTTACAGAAAAAAGCAGAAACCAAAAAAGATAAAACGGTTGATGAGTACCGCGCTTACTATACACAAGGCTATAAAACGGATGTGGATATGATTGGTATTGAAAACAATATTATTGAGTTCCATCGTGGTGAGAACGTAGATAGCTGTGAATATCACTATGATGGTTATCGTATTCTACATTATGAGTCTGGTAAAAAAGGAGTACGTTATCTTTTTCGCTGTGATGATGCCAAAAGCCAAGCGCCCAAATTTATTCAATTTAGCGACCACATTATTGCACCAGAGAAAGCGGGGCACTTCCATTTATATATGGGCAATACATCGCAAGATGAATTACTTAAAGAGCTAAGTAACTGGCCAACATATTACCCTTATTCAATGAAAGCAGATGATATTGTTCACGAAATGCTTTATCACTGATAACTTATTGATAAGAATATTGGGCTGACACCTTATACCCTTGGTTATTATCGAGGGTATTTTTCTTTAAAAATAATGATAAAAAAGGAAAAAGCAGTAGCATCCATGCTGACTTACTTTTATAAATAGCGTTAAAGATTATAACCCTTGGCAGAGGTACTTCATCTCCATATAGTCTTCAATGCCGTGCTCAGAGCCTTCACGACCTAAACCTGATTGTTTGATACCACCAAATGGTGCAACTTCATTAGAAATTAACCCCGTGTTAATTCCCACCATGCCATATTCTAAATTTTCAGCAACGCGCCAAATACGCTGTGGATTTTCACTATAAAAATAAGCAGCTAAGCCATAAATGGTGTTATTGGCTAAATGCACCACTTCATCTTCATGTTCAAAAATCACTAAAGGTGCGACAGGGCCAAATATTTCTTCTTCAAGAATATGGCTATCAGTAGGTACATTACCAACAACAGTAGGCTGGAAAAAGTTTTCACCTGCGTTATCACTTTCTCCACCACAAAGCAGTGTTGCACCGCGTTTTAGTGTGTCAGCAAGTAATGATTGTGATTTCTCAACAGCTTTGCGGTTAATCAGAGGTCCAATAGAGACACCTTCTTCAAAACCATTTCCCACTTTAAGTTTTTTAACCGCATCAACAAAGCGCTCGCTAAATTGTTGATAAACATCTTTATGAATATAAAAACGGTTAGCGCAAACACAAGTTTGTCCTGCATTACGGAATTTTGCCCCCATAGCACCTTCAACCGCTTTATCAATATCAGCATCGTTAAACACGATAAAGGGTGCATTACCACCTAACTCTAAAGAGACTTTTTTTACGCTATCCGAGCACTGGCGCATTAATAAACGTCCAACCCCCGTAGAGCCTGTAAAACTTAATTTGCGAACACGGTTATCAGAGGTAAAGACTTCGCCAATTTTAATCGCATCACCTGTGACAATATTAATAACACCGGCGGGGATACCCGCTTGAGCCGCTAATTCAGCTAAAGCTAGTGCAGTATAAGGTGTTTCATTGGCAGGTTTAATCACCATTGTACAACCCGCAGCTAATGCAGGCGCGGCTTTACGGGTGATCATCGCCGCCGGAAAATTCCAAGGCGTGATGGCGGCACAAACGCCGATACCTTGTTTGATCACCATCAAACGTTTATCCGCAGAAGGTGAGGGAATAATTTCACCGTTGGTTCTTTTACCTTGTTCAGCAAACCACTCAATAAAAGAAGCCGCATAAGTAATTTCACCTTCAGCTTCAGCAACGGGTTTGCCTTGCTCGAATGTCATCAATTCAGCAAGTTTTCTTTTGTTTTCAATAATTAATTTAAACCAATTTTGCAACAATGCTCCGCGCTGATGTGCTGTCAGTGCACGCCATTTTGGTAAGGCTTTTTGTGCAGCATCAACAGCCATTATTGCTTCTTGTGTTGCCATATTGGGTACGGTACCTAGTAAAGTACCCGTGGCAGGATCGATAACTTCAACAGTTTCGTTGTTTTTAGCATTACACCACAGACCATCAATATAGCCTTGTTCGCGGAAATAGGGATTTGCAGTTATTTTCACTTAATACCTCTCTGAACATCTCTGTATATTGATATTTAGCTCTGGATTAACAGAGCTAGGCAGTTTTATGCCTACGTATAAGTATATGCCTGTGTTGCGATGTTGTGAAAATAAGTATGACAAATCACACTAAAAAAGTACTAAAGACAGGATAAATAGAGTCAATTATTTAGGTTTTTAACGAATAATCCCCATTACTTAAGGCTGAAGGTTTACGCTGTACCTTACCACTGTTATTCTTGGATCTAACTTTCATAAAAAACAGGTATTTTTCATGTCAAAACCATCATTTGATTCTATCGAATCACAGGCAAGTTACGGTATTGGTCTGCAAGTCGGTCAACAACTGACTGAATCAGGTCTTCAAGGATTAGAGCCCGCAGCACTGTTAGCTGGCTTGACCGATGCATTAGAAGGTAATGCACCTTCTGTACCTGTTGAAACATTACACAATGCCTTACGTACTATGCACGAGCGTGCGGAAGCTGTGCGTCAAGAACGCCAAGCAGAGCTGGCTGATGCTGGTAAAGTTTTCTTAGAAGAAAATGTGAAAAATGAAGGTGTTCAAGTTACAGAATCGGGCTTACAGTACAAAGTGCTGACAGCCGGTGAAGGTGCAATCCCTGCGCGTACTGATCATGTTCGTGTTCATTACACGGGGCGTTTAATTGATGGTACTGTGTTTGATAGCTCAGTTCAACGTGGGCAACCAGCTGAATTCCCAGTAAATGGTGTTATCGCTGGCTGGATTGAAGCATTAACATTAATGCCAGTTGGTTCAAAATGGGAATTATATATTCCTTACCAATTAGCTTATGGCGAACGTGGAGCTGGGGCGGCTATTCCTCCATTCGCAACATTAGTATTTGAAGTAGAATTATTAGAAATTTTATAATTTCTTATTCTGCTGTAAATCAGAGTAAAAAAATAGCCGGTTTTGCCGGCTATTTTTGCCTCTGGACTAAAATAAATAGACAGTAGGATAATTGATTTTTATAAGAGAAGTTATCTACTTATAGAAATAAGCGAGGTGCATTATGTTAGAACAAGTCAGCAAATTAGCCCGCCAAGCAGGTATGGCGATAATGCAAATTTACCAGCAATCAGAGCCTATCCAAGTACAGGAAAAAAGTGATAATTCACCTGTTACAGAAGCAGATTTAGCCGCTCACCAAATTATCAAACAAGGACTTGCTTCTATTGCTCCTGATATACCTCAATTATCTGAAGAAGATCCACCTGAATGGGAAGTTCGCCGTCATTGGGATCGCTATTGGCTAATTGATCCATTAGATGGCACTAAAGAATTTATCAGTAAAAATGGTGAATTTACGGTAAATATCGCCTTAATCGAAAAGGGTATTCCGGTCTTAGGGGTCGTCTATGCACCAGTGCAAAATGTGTTATATGCGGCTGCCAATAAAAAAGCGTGGAAAGAGGAGTGTGGTCAGCGATTACCCATTCATGCAAGTCGTGCTGAGCCACCCGTGATCGTGATTAGTCGTTCTCATCAAGATGATGAATTAAAAGAATATTTATCACAGCTAGGTGAACATCAAACGGTCGCCGTTGGTTCATCTTTGAAGTTTTGTTTAGTCGCTGAAGGTAAAGCACAGCTTTATCCTCGCTTTGGACCTACGCATACATGGGATACTGCAGCAGGCCATGCTATTGCGATTGCAGCTGGCGCCCATGTTACGGATTGGAAAGGGGTAACGTTAGATTACTCGCCAAAAGAGTCGCTAATAAATCCGGGATTTCGAGTTTCTATCTTTTAGTACCGCTTTATGAAATTGGAGCCCTTTGTTTTAGAAGGGCTCTGATTCAGCAATTATTCTTTAATTAAGTCGTTGATGAGGTTGATAGCAGACGTAATTTCCGCGCCGCTTAATACGCCTTCTTTGACGAAACGGACTTTGCCTTGTTTATCTAAAACAATAATCGCTGAACTCTCTTTTTCTAATCCCCAGCCTTTTAATGCTGCGCCATCGGCATCAACAATAAATTGTGACCAAGGAAATTCTTTTTTACTGTCTTCAACGCTGCCACGAACGAATGGGCCTGTGCCAAATACAGCATCATCAGTATTAATAATCGTTGTAGTTTGATAACTGGCATGTGGGAATTTAGCTAGTTTTACCGCTTCAATAAACGGCGCATTCATCTCTTTCGCTTTGCTACGTCCTGCTATATGTTGAACAGTACGCACTTTTCCACTGAGCAGACCACTATTCCAATTTTGGTAGCTAAACTTATCTTTGGTTGTGTCATAAAGTAGCTCACCTTTATCATTGATTGTAACAGCGGGAAGGACTGTATTTTCGGTGATGTTATGTGCGAATGCCCATGTGGATGTGCTAAGTAAAAGAGCAGCTAAGGTTATTTTGTGCATAGCCATTGTCCTATTATTGAAATCGACGTTAGATTCTATCTAAGCATAGAAGCTAGTGAAGAATAATACCTCATCACTGATACATTTATTTAACATTGAGTGGGTAAAATAATGCGCATGCTATCTTTATTTATATTCTTTACTGTCAATAATTGTAAAAATAGATAAGAAAACTAAATAAGTGGAACCTAGTACTTATAATTAGGTCTTTAAATTTGATATATAAAGATAAGTCTTTATGACTTATTAAACTCAACAACGAGCATGGGAGACAACTGAAAGATGAAAATCTTCAATCGCTATAACCCTGAAAAAATTGCTCTCTACGTTAAGACGTTATTTCGTGGACGGTTTTATATCAAAGGAATGGGTGCATTTGAATTCGATTACGGTAAAATTTTATTACCAAAAATAAGAGATAAGCTACATTTTAATGTCATGAGTGAAGTGAACCAGCAGGTCGTTTTACTGAAAGCAGAAATGGGCTAACTTTTATCTGATAGATAACTGAGTCTTTTGTTCTAATAATTTAGATAAGACTCAGTTATTAATTACAAATCGTTACTAACTAATTAGCTACTTTATCATTCTCATTTTTTTGAGTATCTACTTCTGTTGTAGTCGTCTGTGTAACAGGAACATGTTCTTGTAAAACAGGTTTAACAGGAGGGATATCATCAATTTTTGTTACAAGCAATTGATCTATTTTGTAATTATCAATATCGACAACCTCAAACTTATATCCTGAAAACTTCACATAATCAGTACGTTTAGGAATTTTACGTAAACGATACATCATAAAACCAGCGATTGTTTCGTAGTTACTTGAATCAGGGAAATCGTCGATATCAAGTACACGCATCACATCATCAATTGGCGTACCGCCTTCAACTAACCATGAATGCTCATCACGGCTCACAATTTGTTCTTCTTGTCCGGGTCCAATCAAATCACCCATTAAGGTTGTCATCACGTCATTTAGTGTAATAACACCCATTACCATGGCGTATTCATTAAGGATAATGGCAAAGTCTTCACCAGATGTTTTAAAGCTTTCCAACATATCTGAAAGCGTTAATGTGTCAGGAATAATCAGCGCTTTACGAATATGAACACCTTCATTGAGATTTAGGCTTTGTCCGTTAATAACGCGATTAAGAAGCTCTTTAGAGTCTACATAACCAATAATATGGTCAATATCCCCTTCACAAACTAAAAATTTAGAGTGGGGCTGAGTAGCAATTTTTTCTTTGATATCATTTTCAGTCTCTTCACGATCAAAATAGACTACATCTTCTCGTGGTGTCATTGCGGATGGTACAGTACGAGATTCTAATTCAAAGACATTTTCAATCAACTCATGCTCTTGTTTACGTAAAACCCCAGCAACAGCACCTGCTTCTACAATGGCAAAAATATCATCAGAAGTGATGTCTTCATTTCTGACCATTGGGATTTTAAATAACTTGAAAATGAGATCTGCCATACCATTAAATAACCACACCAAAGGGCGGAAGAAGGCAAGGCAGAAACGCATTGGGTTCACAATTCTTAATGCGATAGCTTCAGGCTTAATCATACCAATACGTTTTGGGGTTAAGTCAGCCAGCAAAATAAACATTGATGTGACAATAATAAAAGAACAGATAGATCCAAGCTGTTGGGCGAGAGGCTCTTCAAAAAATTGTAGGTAGAAACTTTTTAGTGAAGGGGAGAATGCAGACTCACCAACGATACCCGCTAAAATGGCAACAGCATTTAATCCTATTTGAACGACAGTAAAAAACATGCCTGGCATTTCTTGCATTTTTAAGACGCGGGCAGCGTTAATATTGCCTTCATCAACAAGTTGTTTGAGTTTAATTCGACGAGAAGCAGCAAGAGAGATTTCAGACAGCGAAAAAAAGGCGCTGATAGCACAAAGCAAAAGCACAATGAGTAAACTATTAAGCATATAAGGCTCACATCACCCCGAGTATTTAATCCAAAGGGTAATACTAGAGTGTTAAAAATAGAAGATAAATCAATATATTGTGATGAAATTATTCACAAAGATAGATAAGAGGGCGCAATTATATCATCGCCCTGCTATTTTCTGCTAGTGTTACTTTTCGGGTGGAAAACAGATACCTATCCCGCCTAATCCACAGTAACCTTGTGGGTTTTTGTATAAATATTGCTGGTGGTAATCTTCAGCAAAATAAAAAGGACCCGCTGGTTGTATTTCTGTCGTAATTTCCGTTGTTGCGCCTTGGGCATTCATCGCTTGTTGATAACGTTTTTTGGACTCAATAGCTTGTGCGTATTGCTCTGCATTAACTGTGTAAATTGCCGAGCGATATTGGCTACCAATATCATTACCTTGGCGCATACCTTGTGATGGATTATGATTTTCCCAAAAAAGAGCCAAAAGTTGTTGGTAGCTAATTATTGCGGGGTCAAAAACAACTCTCACCACTTCACTATGACCCGTTAAACCTTGGCAAACTTGTTGGTAGGTAGGATTTTCTGTTACACCACCGCTATAACCCGCACTTGTTGAGTAAACGCCCTGTTGTTGCCAAAATAGACGTTCAACCCCCCAAAAACAGCCCATCGCAAAATAAGCAATATCCATATTAGCTGGAATATCATTAATAGAATGCCCATTTACTGCATGATTAGCAGATATTTCTAATGGTGTCGAAGTACCCCTTAAGGCATTCTCTGGTTGGTAAGGTTTATGTTGCAAGGTAGACTCCAATTTGTATATTTGTAAACGCTTTACTATATTAAAGATTTAATATTGTTATAAACTAAATCTACAATAAAGCTTAAGATAGTTTGTCGTCAATTCATCACATGGATTAAATAATATTGAGGAGAAAACGTGCCGAGATACTCCGTTATCTACGTTCTCTGTTTGTCTTTTATCGCGCCTGTTGCCTATGGGGCAAATTTGCGTTTAAAAGTAGAAGGTTTAGAAGGGCAGCTCGAAAAAAATGCACGAGTCCAATTATCGAACATTACAACAGAAGAAGTTGCACCTGACGGGCGTTTTCGCGCGCGTGTTGAAAAGGCAATTAAAGAAGGACTTCGCCCTTTAGGCTATTATCAGCCAACAATAACATTCTCCTATCAAGAAAATACACCGCCTGCACGATCAGTATTAACCGCTAAAGTTGAACCGGGTATTCCTATTTTATTAAAAGGGGTTGATATTGTTCTAGAAGGTGGTGCTAAAACCGATGAGCAATATGCAAAAGTTATTAAAGAAAATACGCCTCCTCTTGATAGTGTGTTAAATCATGCAGCTTATGAAAAGCTCAAAGGTTCATTAACAGGACTTGCTATCCGTCGAGGTTATTTTGATGCTGAAATGGATAAAAGCCAGTTAGGCGTTTCTTTAGATAATCATGCCTCATATTGGGATTTTGTTTTCGATAGTGGAGAACGCTATCGTTTTGGAAAAGTGAATTATACAGGATCTCAAATTCGTGAAGACTACCTACAAAATATCGTTCCTTTTAAAGAGGGACAATATTATGCATCAGAAGATCTGGCTGAATTTAATCGCCGTTTAGCCGCAACGGGGTGGTTTAACTCTGCGGTTGTGACGCCCGATATTGCTAAAGCGCGTGCAGAAGGCTCTTATTTGTTACCGATGAGTGCAGTTGTAACACCTCGCTCTCGTAACTATGTTGAGCTTGGTGGTGGTTATGCTACAGATGTTGGCCCTCGCCTTAATATGCAGTGGGATAAGCCTTGGATGAACTCACGAGGCCATAGTTTAACCTCTAATATCAGTGTTTCTCAGCCTGAACAATCTATTGGTGCTAACTATAAAATTCCACTGAAAGTGAATCCATTAGAGCAGTACTATGGTGTTCAAGGTGGTTTTAAACGTACCGATTTAAATGATACTCGTTCTGATACCACAACACTAAATGTGTCTCGTAACTGGGATATGTCGACAGGCTGGCAATACAGTGTGAATACACGTTGGAGTCTCAGCCACTTTACCCAAGGTGAAGTCACAAATACCACCATGTTGCTTTATCCCGGTGTTACAGCCAGCCGTGTACGTCAACGCGGTGGAATGATGCCTTATTGGGGAGACAGCCAACGTTACTCATTAGACTACTCCAATAAAATATGGGGTTCTGATGTTGAGTTTGCTGCATTCCAAGCTCAACAGGTTTGGATCCGTACACCATGGGAAGGACATCGTTTTGTGGTAAGAGGTAATTTTGGTTGGATTGAAACCAATGCGTTTGAGCAAGTACCACCTGAGTTACGTTTCTTTGCTGGTGGTGATAGAAGTGTTCGAGGCTTTAAATACCAAAGTATTTCACCAGAAGATAGTAAAGGTAATTTAACAGGGGCATCAAGGATGCTCGTTGGATCGGTAGAATATCAATATAACGTTACGGGTAATTGGTGGAGTGCTGTCTTTATTGATAGTGGCGAAGCCGTTAATGATTTTACTCGTAGTGATTTTAAAACAGGTGCGGGTGCAGGTGTTCGTTGGGCATCCCCAGTGGGTCCAATTAAATTTGATTTAGCATTACCTGTGAGTGACGTTGATAAACGTAGACTCCAGTTTTATATCGGGTTAGGAGCAGAGTTATGATAAAAAAGTGGTTGAAATGGATTGCGTTAACACTCCTTATCATTATTTTGCTTACATTTGGCGCTGTAGCTTGGATCTTAGGAACACAATCTGGTTTGCATTTTGCCATTAATAGTGCAGCTCGCTGGGTTCCAGGTTTAGTTATCAAAGATGTTAATGGTGGCTGGAAAGATCTACGTTTAACGGGTGTTGAATATCAAATGCCCGGAGTTGATGTGAATGTAGGTGAGTTATCATTAGGATTACGTTTAGCGTGCCTGACGGATAAACAAGTTTGTATTGATACATTGGCGACACGCGATGTGGTTGTTAATGTTGATACTAGTGCTTTCCCACCCTCTGAAGAAACCCCACCATCAGAACCTTTAACTGAGCTCAATGCTCCGTTACCTATCTATTTAAACTCGCTCTCATTAGAAAATACGCATGTGAAGATTGACGATATGGCAATTTCGCTGGATGAGTTTAAAACAGGTGCTCAGTGGGAAGGTCGCCAAGTTACATTAAATCCAACCGTCATTAATGATTTGCTGGTGGCGTTACCCAAAACGCCAGAAGAAGGTAGTGTTGAAGCGGTTGCCCAAGATGTAAAAGAAGTCGCAACTGCAAAACCTAAAGCTGAACCTAAAACACCGGAAGAAAAAGAACAAGCATTAGCAGACACAATTAAAACGCTTTTTGCTAAGCCATTATTAGCTGAATTACCGGAAATTATTATCCCTGTAGATATCAATATTGAAGGTATTGAAGGTAAGCAATTACAAGTAAGTGGGGATACCCCAGTTACCATCAATCAATTATCTTTTGAGGCAAATACCCAAGGCGAGCAAGTTAATCTCACTAAATTACGTGTTGATGCACCAGAAGGTGAGGTCAGTTTAAATGGGGGGATCACGCTTGATAAACAATGGCCTGTTAATTTAGATATCAACGCAACCATTCGTGATGTTGTGGGGCTTGAAGATTTTAAAGATCAAAAAGCCACACTTTCTTTGCAAGGTGCGTTACTCGAAGAACTTAAACTCGCCCTTTCTTTAACAGGAACGGTTACAGCAACCCTTGATGCTCAAGCCGAACTGGCTAAGCCTCATCTTCCTTTAAAACTGACGCTAGAGAGTCAAAAAGTACGTTGGCCATTAACTGGGGATGTACAGTATCAACTTAATGACACTCGATTACGCTTGAATGGTCAGACCGATAACTATGATCTTTCATTACGCTCTGATATTGAAGGTCAGGAGATCCCGCCAGCAAAATTAATGCTGGATGCGAAAGGGAATGAAGAGAAAATAGAGCTAACGCGTTTACGTTTAGCCGCTTTGCAAGGTCATGCCGATATTACCGGTGTCGCTGATTGGAGTAAGGCAATTAGCTGGAATGCATTGCTCACTATTTCGGGAATTAATACTGCAAAACAGTATCCTGATATACCCGCTAAATTAGATGGGCGTATCGCTACAACGGGAAGCCTGTATGGTGGAAGTTGGCAATTACGTGTTCCTGAAATTACCTTAGATGGTAATTTCAAAAATAATTTAATTAAGGCAAGGGGGAATGCGTATGGTAACGATTCTGGGCAATGGAATATCCCTCAACTAAAACTCATTCTTGGTAAAAATAACCTCGATATTGAAGGGCATTTAGGTGATAAGTGGGCATTAGATGCCAATATTAATGCTCCTGGTTTAAATGGTTTTGTTCCTGGGTTTGCGGGCGTTATTAAAGGGAAAGTGAATATCCGCGGTGATATGAACAAACCTAAGATTATCGCTGATATCAATGCTCATGGTATTAAATGGCAAGATCAAGTCAGTGTTGAATCCATCACTATCAAAGGTGATGTTCAATCGGACAAAGAAATTGGTGGTAAGTTAGCTATTACTGCTCGTCAGTTAAAACAAGCCGATTTAGTGATTCGCAATTTAACGTTGAATGCTGCTGGTACAGAAAAACAGCATAAACTCACGTTGAAAATGGATGGCGAGCCTGTTTCTGGTGGGCTGACATTAGCTGGATCATTTGATAAAGAGAAACAACAGTGGAAAGGAACGCTAAATAATACAGCTTTTGATACTCCTGTGGGTGAATGGCGTTTAAATAAAGCCATGGCGCTGAATTTGTTGGCAGAAAAGCAAGAGATCACTATTGGTTCTCATTGCTGGGTGAACCCAAATGCGCAAGTTTGTGTTCCTAAAGCGATAACCGTGGGTGAAAGTGGAACTGCTGCAATTACGCTAACACGTTTTGACTTAGCAATGATAAAGCCGTTCTTGCCACCTGAAACTTCTGTTCAAGGCGTATTTACAGGGGATGCCACTGCAACATGGAACTCAAAAGGCGGATTACCGAAAGCATCTGTCAATCTAAAAGGGCAAGGTGTTGCGGTAAAACAGAATATTGAAGGAACAATTTTACCTATTGATTTCGATGCTATTACCTTAAATGCGGGTATGAATAATGGTAAAGCAACATTGCAATGGCTGATTAGTATTGCAGGTAATGGTGACTTTAAAGGTAATGTACATGTTGCCGATCTTGAGAAAAATCGCCAACTATCAGGTACGGTTGATATTGATAATTTGACATTAGATTTAATCAAACCGTTCTTAGGTAAAGGTGAAATTGCTCAAGGGAATATTGGTGCTCAATTACGTTTAGGGGGAAGTGCTCAATCGCCACTGTTATTTGGTCAATTTGGAATTAATCAATTAAAAGTGGTTGGGCATTGGATCCCATTTGATATTACGAAAGGTAATGTTGATGTTCGATTCAATGGAGCAACATCGGATTTAGGTGGCAGAATTGAAACGCCAGAAGGTTATTTAAATCTTACTGGGAATGCAGATTGGCGTAAGTTAGATGAATGGCGCGCAGTAGTCGCTGCTAATGGTAATAAGCTACGAGTGTCATTGCCTCCAATGGTGCGTATTGATGTTAATCCTGATTTAGTGTTTGAGGCTAACCCTCATTTACTGAAATTAGATGGTCGTATTGATATCCCTTGGGCTCGTATTGTGGTTCAAGAATTACCAGAATCAGCGGTATCGGCATCTTCTGATGAAGTCATGCTAGATAAAAACTTGCAACCTATAGCACCAAAAGAGACATCGATTCCAATTCAAAGCAATTTAGCGATTAATATTGGTGATGATGTGACGCTGGACGCATTTGGACTTAAAGCCCGATTGACGGGAACACTTAAAGTCAATCAGAATAAACAAGGGCTAGGTTTAAATGGTCAAGTTGATATTCCAAGAGGGGAATTCAAAGCCTATGGACAAGACTTACAAGTACGTAAGGGACAAATTTTGTTCTCTGGACCTGTTGATCAACCTTACTTAAATATCGAAGCTATTCGTAATCCAGATAATACCGCAGATAATGTCATTGCGGGGGTTCGAGTAACAGGGCTTGCTGACCAGCCTAAAGTGGAAATTTTCTCTGAGCCGGCTAAAACACAACAAGAAGCATTATCTTACTTGTTAAGAGGCGAAGGTCTAAGCAGTGGTGATGCTGATTCATCACAAATGACAGCAATGCTGATAGGATTAGGCGTTGGTCAGAGTGGTCAGCTTGTAGGGCGCATAGGTGAAACCTTTGGTGTTTCGGATTTAGCGCTTGATACACAAGGTGTGGGGGATAGCTCACAAGTTGTGGTCAGTGGTAAGATAACGAACGATCTACAAGTGAAGTATGGAGTGGGTATATTTGATTCGCTAGCGACGTTAACCTTACGTTATCGCTTGATGCCCAGGTTGTATTTACAAGCAGTGTCTGGTATGAATCAGGCAATAGATCTGCTTTATCAATTTGAGTTTTAAATTATATGCGAATTATTGTTTATGGTAGTTTACGGCGAAACCAAGGCAATCATCACTGGATGACCTATGCACAGCTTTTGGGTGAGCATAAATTAGTGGGATATAAACTCTATGATTTAGGGTTTTACCCCGCGGTTATTGAAGGTGAAGGAGAGATAGAGTGTGAAGTCTATCGGATAACGCCCTCTATCTTGACAGAGCTTGATGAATTGAAAAAGAATGATCAGGATTACAAGCGACAACTGATTTCAACGCCTTATGGCAGTGCTTGGATCTACCTTTATCAAAAGCCTGTGGATGGTTTACGTGAAATAAAATGTGGTGACTGGTTAAAGCGCCACGAAGAAGAGTAATAAGCAAACTTTAGCTATTACGATAGATGACTTAGTAATGATAAAAAAGCGTGATATAAATATCGCGCTTTTTTATTTTAGTGAAAATATTATTTTCTATAAAATTAATCATAAACTTTAATTTTTATTATTACTTTACTATTTATAGTAGAGGTAGTCATATATTCTAATATATTTATTTATATTGTTTTAAATTTAAGTCGGTAATTATTTATTTAAAATTTATCTATAATGATATGAAAATTATTAATAGTAGACCTGATTGACAACAAAATAAATTTAATGTTAAAACAGTCTTGTTTGAGAGGGAAAGAGATAATTATCCTATTATTAATATAGTGAAACAAGGTAATTTTATGGATAAATTAAATGATATTACTCAACTTTATAATAATCCACCAAAAGATTTAAAATACAATATAGTAAATCATCGTTTTACTGATTTGATATTACAAACAAAAACTGTAACAACAGATGCATTAGATAAACTAGCCTATCTTGCCGGTATTAAAAATGCACCTGCAGATGATAAGTATTTAAAATTAAATACAACTAATTTAGATGAATTAAAAAAAAGTGCAAAGCTACTTGGTTATGATATCGAAATTGTCAGTATTTAATAAAAAGCAGCCATAAGGCTGCTTTTTTAACTGCATAGGAGGTAGTCGTGAATAAGGATATTGATGAACTCAATAAAAATATTAATATTGTAGGATTATACTGGATTGCTCGCTGGCGAATAAATAATGGAAAACAGCATTCTTATGTTATTCCTTTCGCAACAACCTATCCTATTAATATTGTTTACCATGGTAAAAGTGAATTTAAATATGGGCAGTACGGCATTCATCTTGGTCAACAAGATACATTAACTTTTTTAGGTGATGAAAAACAAAAGATATTGGCTAAATTTATTGATTGTCGTAAAAACTCACCAACATTTAAATCAGAATTAATTTTTGAGATAACACCATCATCAGCAAGAACACTAATTATTCCCCCTGGGGTCGCTCATACTTTTTCTTATCTAGAGAATGTTTTTACCTTAAATAGCTACTCTCTTTTTTTACCCACTATCGAGCAATTCGCAAGTGAAACACTAAATTGGTCACCTAATAATGATGTGATAAACCTTCCTGAAAATATCGATATTAATGAGATTGAAGGCTATGAACCAATGACAGAAGAAGCTTCTGCACTGGTCTATCATCGGATTGCCGAGATACAACAACAGTGGTTAAGTCAACATCGATTTCTACACTCTGAAACCCGCAAAGTCCGCTTAGATAATGGTGATGAGATTAATTTACGGTTTCGAGAGAAAATGGTAGATACTCAAAAACAACAATTACCTACATCGACTATTTTAGGTGTGGAATTTCGCGAAATGGCTACCCTACATACTGGCAAAGAGAGTGGTATTGTCCCATTAACGGGACAATCTCCTATGTATCTGGTTGAGCATGGTCATGAGGATTATGATTTTGACTCTTATGGATTACATTTAGGGCAAGAAGATCATTTAACTTTTTTAGGAGATATATCTCATGAAATTACCGTTAAGTTAGTGGATATGCGTGAAAATTCACCCACGCTTTTTTATGAAGATGAAATTGTTTTCAATCCTGCCCCAAATATTGAATTAGTGATCCCCTGTGGTGTTGCCCATGCTTTATTTAATATGGCGAATATTATTACTGTTAATCGGCCGATTATTTATTTAGACAAAGAAAAAGAATATATTCCAGGCCATGATGTAGTTGACTGGAAAATTTCTAATAAAAACTATCAATCTTATCGTGTTAATAAAATACCAGCAGATTTAAGCTATTATCAATTCCTTGTTTCTAAACAACAAGAATTAATGAAACATAAGCCCACTCATCATACCCCAAAATCGATTATTGTTTATGATGAAAATAACCAGCCTATTAAAGTATTAATTAAAGAAAAGGTGTAACTTCTATTATGCGTGTTGTCTTTTTTTATATGCTTTTTCTGGTGTTAAGTGCTGATGGTTTAATGTTTTTTTTAACACCTGTTATTGTTTATCAATTAACAACAAGTATTGAGTATACAGGATTGACATACGCCTTATGGTGGTTACCACGCATTTTTTTAATACCACTTATTGGTCAATATATTGATGCCTTAGGTGTTCGCCCTATTTCTATTATTTCCGATAGTAGTAAAATTATTGGTTGTTTATTTTTATTAACTTCAGGTTTTTCCTCTGATTTAGTTATTGCAATTAGTTTTGGATTAGTAGGAAGCTTAATTTCTATTGGTAATTCACAGACACTGATTTCATATGAAAAAATTATTGCATTAATGAGCCACCATAAAGAACATCATATTAATATAATGTCTAGAATGGATTTTTTTGGTATGATCATCGGTCCATTAATTGGTATGTTATTTATTGATTATGGTTACCATTATTTACTTATTATTCCTTGTCTATTCTATTTCATTAATGCAGTGTTTTTTTTATTCTTTTATCTAGAGCCAAAAGAGAACCAATCCACCACTCAATTAAATAGCCTAACAAAGGCATTACGAGTGACTAAAAGAATGGTGATTATTTTCATGTCTCCTATTTTGATTTTTTCTATTTTTATTGCTATCGGCAATAATATGTTTGACGGATTAATTGAGTCGAGTGGTATGGCATTAATCGATCAATCGATGAACTTACCCATTAAATACTATGGCTTTATTGATATATCTGCGGGGATCTGTGGTGTAATAGGTACCTATTTATATGGTTATTTAACCCACTATTTAAATCGAAAATTATTAATGTCTCTATCGATTTTCATCATCACAATAAGTTCTTCTTTACTAGTTATTTTTCAAAAAGATATCACTATTTTTATTATATTTTATGCCTTATCCATTATCGGTAAGGTTTTTTCAGGGAATATCTTACGGATGTTAAGAATAGAAATTATTCCTGTAACACAATTAGCCAGTATTTCCTCACTAATTATTTTATTTAACCAATTGATATTGCCTATTATTGGGGGGGTACTCTTTTTCTCCACAGGGAATGTTTCGACAGTCTATACATTGATGATAATCGCCATGGCGATCACCTTGATGAGTGGCATAATGCTTATTATGCGGTTAAATAATCAAAATTGATATTCATAAAATAAGCCCACATTTATTGATGTGGGCTTATTTTTGTTAAGCAATCAACAGATTGTTTATCAAGCTAATTCTTATTATACAGATTTATTTTTTAGCGCGTTCGAAAGAAGACAGAATTTCAGCTTTAGCTGCTTCTACGCCTTCCCAACCGTCAACCTTAACCCATTTGCCAGTTTCTAAATCTTTATAGTGCTCAAAGAAATGTTTGATCTGTGCTTTTAACAGTTCAGGCAAATCGTTCACATCTTTAATGTGATCGTATTCTTTGCTCAGTTTTGTGTGTGGAACTGCAACCAGTTTCGCATCTTCACCTGATTCGTCAGTCATTTTCAGTACGCCAACAGGACGGCAACGAATAACTGAACCTGGTTGTAATGGATATGGAGTTGGAACCAGAACGTCTACTGGATCACCATCTAAAGATAACGTGTTGTTAATGTAACCGTAGTTGCATGGGTAGAACATTGCAGTTGACATAAAACGGTCAACAAACAGTGCGCCACTTTCTTTATCCACTTCGTATTTGATAGGATCAGCGTTTGCTGGAATTTCAATAACAACATAGATATCTTCTGGTAGTTCTTTACCAGCAGGAACATGATTCAGGCTCATAAAAAATTTCCTATAAAAAATAATTTTACGTGGCCTGTAGTATAGCGAAAAGTTTTTAACAATACCCGTTTTTTGCCAAACCTGTTGCGTTATGATGCAAAAATGAGCAGTAAATAAAAAGAGACTCTATTTCTAAAGATGAAAAAACCGGACGAAAGAGAAGCCCGGTTTATCTATATGGCGATGGCGACTAAGCCAATGAATTATTCTTCGTCAGGATATTGCGCCATAAAGCTTTCAGCTTGTTCAACCATCGATTTAGTCCCAACAAAGAAAGGCATACGTTGGTGAAGTTCTTTGGGTTCGATATCAAGAATACGTTCTTTACCGTTACTTGCTTTACCGCCAGCCTGTTCAGCTAAGAACGCCATTGGATTGCATTCATACAGCAAACGTAATTTACCAGTAGGGTGGCTTGCCGTACTTGGGTAAATATAAATCCCCCCTTTCAGTAAGTTGCGATGAAAATCAGCAACTAAAGAACCAATATAACGTGTGGTATAAGGGCGATTTGTTGCAGCATCTTGTTCTTGGCAATATTTAATGTATTTTTTTACACCTAATGGGAATTTGATGTAATTACCTTCGTTGATTGAGTACATATTTCCTGTTGGTGGAAATTGTACACTTTCATGAGATAAACAGAATACACCTAAAGAAGGATCATAAGTAAAGGCATGAACACCACAACCTGTTGTATAAACTAACATGGTTGATGAGCCATAAACGACATAGCCAGCAGCTACTTGACGATGACCTGGTTGTAAGAAGTCATCTAAGGTTACTGATTGGCCAATAGGTGTAATACGGTGGTAAATAGAGAAAATAGTACCGACGGAAACGTTTACATCAATATTCGAAGAACCATCTAATGGATCCATTAACACGACATACTTAGCATTTTCAGCACGATCACCTTCAAAGATAACAATATCATCTTCTTCTTCTGATCCGATACCCGCAACTTCACCACGTGCTTTTAATGCAGCCTTGAGTTTCTCATTCGCGTAAAGATCCAGTTTCATCTGGGCTTCACCTTGAACATTAGAAACACCGTTAGTACCAAGAATATCGACTAACCCTGCTTTGTTGATATCACGGTGAATAATTTTAGCCCCAAGCTTAATTGCTGAAAGTAATGCCGTAAGTTCACCAGTTGCATGGGGAAAATCTTGTTGTTTCTCGACGATAAATTCGCCTAATGTTTTCATGACGCAGGTCCTGAATGTGAGTGGGTAAAGTAAAAAAGGAGGAAAAACTCCTTGGTGGTGGCAAGTTTAGCCAAAGAATTGGATGATTCAAAGGTTAATCCGTTTCTTATCTGCTTTTTGATCGTTAGAATAGTGACCAACTTCATGCTATTGGACAGAAATTCATGCACATTCATATTCTTGGTATTTGTGGCACCTTTATGGGAAGTCTTGCCATTTTAGCTCGAGCGAAGGGACATAAAGTTACAGGCTCTGATGCTAATGTCTATCCACCCATGAGTACTTTATTAGAAAATCAGGGAATTGAATTGATTGAGGGGTATGACCCTAAACAATTAGAACCTGCTCCTGACATGGTGATTATAGGTAATGCGATGACACGAGGAAATCCTTGTGTTGAAGCTGTACTTGAAAAAGGCCTGCCTTATACTTCAGGCCCTCAATGGCTACATGATTATATTTTACCTGAACGTTGGGTATTAGCGGTTGCAGGAACTCATGGTAAAACTACAACAGCAGGTATGTTGGCTTGGGTTTTAGAAGATTGTGGTTATAAACCTGGTTTTTTAATTGGTGGCGTACCGGGTAATTTCCAAGTGTCAGCACAGTTAGGCGAAAGCCCCTTCTTTGTGATTGAAGCAGATGAGTATGACAGTGCTTTCTTTGATAAACGCTCTAAATTTGTTCATTATTCTCCACGCACGCTGATTTTAAATAACCTTGAGTTCGATCACGCCGATATTTTTGATGATTTAGCTGCAATTCAAAAACAATTCCATCATTTAGTTCGTATCGTCCCTGGCTCAGGGAAAATCATCATGCCTGACAATGATATGAATTTAAAACAGACTATTGGCATGGGATGTTGGAGTGAACAAGAGTTCACGGGAGAAACTGGGGATTGGCAAGCCAAAAAACTCAGTAATGACAGTAGTCATTTTGAAGTATTTCACAAAGATGAGCGAGTCGGAGAGGTGTGTTGGGGGCTTTCTGGGGAACACAACATGCAAAATGGCTTAATGGCGATTGTTGCAGCGCACTACGTTGGTGTTTTACCTGCTGATGCTTGTGAAGCATTGAATAAGTTTATTAATGCACGTCGTCGCTTAGAGCTACGTGGTGAGGTTAACCAAGTCAGTGTTTATGATGATTTTGCACATCATCCCACAGCGATTTTGGCAACACTTGAAGCGTTACGCAGTAAAGTCGGCGGAACGGCTCGTATTATTGCGGTGTTAGAGCCTCGTTCAAATACCATGAAAATGGGCATTAGCAAGGATGATATCGCTCCAGCATTAGGTCGTGCTGACGAAGTCTTTTTATTCCAGCCACCGAATATTCAATGGTTAGTGAGTGATATTGCAGAGCATTGCGTACAGCCCGCTCGTTGGAGTACCGATCTTGATACATTAGTGGATATGATTGCGAAAGAAGCACAAGCGGGCGATCATATTTTGATTATGAGTAATGGCGGCTTTGGTGGTATTCATGAAAAACTACTTGCAAAATTAGCACAGCCTAAAGATCTTGATAATCCGTATTAAAAATAAGAAGCCACTGAAAATTCAGTGGCTTACTTTTTGAAGCGGTAGAGAGACGAATTATAATTCCTGATCAAACAGATTCAGAATAGCGTCTCGTAATTCTTCTGTGGAAAATCCTGGTGCTGGTGTTGAAAAAATAGTGTCATCACCCGCAATACTGCCAAGGATCCCTTCTGCTTTACCTAATGAATCTAGTAAACGTGCAATAAGTTGTGCCGCACCCGGACTCGTTCTTATTACTACAACAGAATGGTTATGATCGATATCGAGTACCAGATTTTTTAATGGGCTACTTGCTGTTGGTACACCAAGCTCAGTAGGAAGGCAATACACCATTTCCATTTTGGCATTACGGGTTCTTACTGCACCAAATTTTGTTAGCATGCGAGAGATTTTGGACTGATTAATATTATCAAATCCAGCCTCTTGTAATGCTGTCACAATCTCGCCTTGTGAACTGAATTTTTCTTCTTTCAGCAGGGCTTTAAACGCTTTAACCAAGTCTTCTTGCTTAGAAGGAACGCGCATAGTTCACCTTTAGTGAGTTATCAATAACCTGTGTATTATGCAGAGAAGTGAATTTTTATGCAACATAAGACGAAGGAAGGTGAGTGATGGCCTCCTCAAAATTGTAAATTAGAATGTATTGCAAAAAAAATTTATTTACAGCGTGTGAATGTGATAATTTAAGTAAAGTAAAATATTTGTTAATTAAATGATAAGCTTAAATGATTATCATAAGGATGATGGTGTACTTAACACTTTATCATATTTATTGAAATTATTTATCAAAAGAGTGTCCGCTATCTCATTAACAGATAAGCAATTTGTTTAGAATAACCAAAGTATTATTTTTCACTGAAAATGCCTTATTATGCAATATTGCTGTTAAATAATTGTTTTTTTAAAGGTGAATTGCGTAATAGTGAGTATCTCGAAGGCGTTCCACTATCTCGTAAACTAAGGAGTATCAGAATGAAAGTAGCAGTTCTCGGTGCAGCAGGCGGTATTGGTCAGGCACTGGCGCTTCTTCTTAAAAATCAGCTTCCAGCTGGTAGTGAACTCTCTTTATATGATATCGCTCCCGTCACACCGGGTGTTGCAGCTGACTTAAGCCATATCCCGACTCAAGTTACTGTAAAAGGTTTTGCGGGTGAAGATCCTTCCCCTGCGCTAAAAGGCGCTGATGTTGTTCTGATTTCAGCGGGCGTTGCTCGTAAACCAGGCATGGATCGTTCAGATCTTTTCAATGTTAACGCTGGTATTGTGCGTAACCTAATTGAAAAGGTTGCAGAAAATTGCCCGAAAGCACTTATTGGTATCATTACTAACCCAGTGAATACAACCGTTGCTATCGCAGCAGAAGTGCTTAAGAAAGCAGGCGTTTACGATAAGAAACGTCTTTTCGGTATCACTACACTCGACATTATTCGCGCCAATACCTTTGTTGCAGAACTAAAAGGTAAAGATCCACAAAAAACCAACGTTCCTGTGATTGGTGGACACTCTGGTGTGACTATTCTTCCTCTACTTTCTCAAGTTGACGGCGTTTCATTTAGCGATGATGAAGTTGCAGCGTTGACTAAACGTATTCAAAACGCAGGTACTGAGGTTGTTGAAGCAAAAGCTGGTGGCGGATCTGCAACATTATCTATGGGGCAAGCAGCCGCACGTTTTGGTCTTTCATTAATTCGCGCTTTAAATGGCGAGAAAAATATTATTGAATGTACCTATACAGAAGGTGATGGAGAATATGCCCGTTTCTTTGCACAACCTATTCTTTTAGGTAAAAACGGTGTAGAGGAATATTTATCTATTGGCAAATTGAGTGATTTTGAAAAGCAATCTCTAAATGGTATGTTAGATGTATTGAAAAAAGATATAATTCTTGGTGAAGAATTTATTAATAAATAAAGAAATACTTATTTTTGCTATAAAAATAATGCAAATTTAAATAAAAACCGCTGATACTATATCAGCGGTTTTTTTTATTAATTATAATGCCTGTAATTATTAGTTAATTATTAGTTTTGATACGAATCTTTCGTTCAAGTAATTCTCCTGTTTCAGGATGGAAATAACGGCTAGGCCAAATTTCACTAGGAGCTACACCAAGATAATCTGCAATGATTTTCTCTCCTTTAGGCCAAGGTCGTGACAGTGCATTAGCGAGAGTTGAAGAGCTTAACCCAGCTTTGCGAGAGATGGCAGCAAGTGTTGTTCCTCGTTTTCTAAGTGCGGCAATAATATCGGCAGGATGCCAATCAGATTTCCTTGAAATCATTTTTAATCCTTTTTCTATAAAATTGATTGCTGTGTTAGTGGTATAAATAACAGTTTATTAGAAATGTCCTAAAGCATTTAAACTGATTATTTAGAAAATAAAATAACATTATTTTTCTAAAAAGATTTCTGATTTTTTTCTTAATAATTTCTTTTTTGAAGTTGATAACAATTTTAGAGAAACATAATGAAAAAAGAGTGGTATACGGCAAAGGAATTGACGGGTATAGGTGGATTACCTAAATCACCACAAGGTGTAAATTCAAAAGCGAGACGCGAGTCTTGGCAAAAACAGAATGTAAAAAATAAGCAAGGTAATGGTGTTGAATATCATTATTCTTGTTTACCAGAAGAAACATTAATTGCTCTAGAACTTTATGAGCCATTAGCACATTACAAACTAAATAAAAAAGAGGAGCCACTCGTTATCTGGGTGAAAGCATTCCAACAACTAAATGATGGTGAACAAAAAACATTAACAGAGCTGATATTGCGGGATGGTATTAGAAGTTTTTTAGAAAAATTCGTTAATGATTAGGTGATTTTAAAGAATCTATTATTGCGTTATCCGCAACAGATATCTATCTGACTAACCTCTTAGTTGAATGTGAGATGAGATCATGAAAAAAGAATGGTATACAGCGAAAGAATTAGTGGGGCTTGCGGGGTTACCTAACTCCCCGCAGGGAGTTAACTTGATGGCGCGTCGTGAAGGATGGGAAAACCGTCGTAAACGTGGCGTGCAGGGTAAAGCTGTCGAGTATTCCGTAAAAAGTCTGCCTGATGAGGTGATTAGTGTGCTCGCTGCACATGAACCTCCAGCAGAGTATTTATCTAAACGTCAGGATGCCTTTTTGATTTGGGTTGAAGCCTATTATCAATTGACTAAATCAGAACGAGAAAAGATTGTGAAATTCGTACTGCGCGAAGGGCTAGCAAAGCTTATTAGCTATATTGATGCGGATAATCAAGATGCTATCGAACGAGAAAACGAAGAAGTTCTCAATAAATTAAAAAGCCCACCAGAATCGATGTAGTCGCTCTAGCGGGCTTTTTTACATTATTACATTAATGTTATGATTGACGTTGCACAGCGACGTGAGCAAGCCCAATAAGTGCATCTTTATACGGTGAGTTAGGTATAATTGATAAAGCTTCAATCGCTTTGTCTGCTTCTTCTTCTGCTTTTTGACGGGTATATTCCAAAGAGCCACACTGTTTCATAGTATTTAAAACAGTATCCAATAAATGACGGCCATTACCTTGCTCAATGGCTTGACGAATTAATTTGGATTCTTCTTCATTGCCATTATGCATAGCATGAAGTAATGGCAACGTTGGTTTACCTTCATCGAGATCATCACCAGTGTTTTTACCCAACTGGTTGTTATCTGCATCATAATCAAGCAAATCGTCAATGAGCTGAAAAGCAGTCCCAAGATAACGACCATAATCTTGGAATGCTTTTTCTTGCTCAGGCGTTGCACCCGAAAGGATTGCTGATGCATGAGAAGCGGCTTCAAAAAGACGAGCTGTTTTGCTGTAGATAACTTGCATATAGTCATCTTCAGAAATGTCAGGATCGTTACAATTCATTAGCTGTAAAACTTCACCTTCAGCGATCACATTGGTGGCGCTAGACATTAATTTTAGTACACGCATCGAATCAAGATCCGTCATCATTTGAAAGGATCGTGTATAAATAAAGTCGCCAACAAGTACACTAGCAGCATTGCCAAAGACAGCATTTGCCGTTTGTTTTCCTCTGCGCATATCAGATTCATCAACAACATCATCATGTAACAATGTTGCAGTATGAATAAATTCGATCAGCGCGGCGACCGAGATATGTTTGTCACCTTGATAGTCCAATGCTCGTCCAGTGAGCACTGCGATCATTGGTCGGATCCTTTTACCACCACCACTAATGATGTAGTAACCAAGTTGGTTTATCAAAGAAACATCTGAATTAAGCTGGTAAAGGATTGCCTCATTTACCGCAGTCATATCAGCGGATGTTAGTTTTATAATAGATTCTAAATTCATGTTTTTTCGACTTTGGCTCGCCAATGAGCGCGTTATTATTAATAAAAAATGATCATGCCATAGATTTTACTCTCTTATAATTTAGATTGTACTTTAAAAATGGCTGAAATAAATATCGTGTAAAAAACTCTTTTTTTTAACGCTAGTTTGCGATCTGTACTTGTCATCGGCACTAAATTTGCGTAGAATTCGCGCCCTATGTGAATATTTTAATTGTGCACTCAAATTATACATATTGGGAGTGTGCGGAAAGCGGAGTTTATATGTACGCGGTTTTCCAAAGTGGTGGTAAACAACACCGAGTCAGCGAAGGTCAAACTATTCGTTTAGAGAAGCTGGAAGTAGCTACTGGCGAAACAATCGAGTTTGATACTGTAATGATGGTCGCTAATGGCGACGACATTCAAATTGGCGCTCCAATCCTTGCGGGCGTTAAAGTTAAAGCGGAAGTGGTTGCTCACGGTCGCGGCGATAAAGTTAAGATTGTTAAGTTCCGTCGTCGTAAACACAGCCGTAAACAACAGGGCCACCGTCAGTGGTTTACTGATGTTAAAATCACTGGTATCGCTTAAGGTTTAGGAGAGTAGTTCAATGGCACATAAAAAGGCTGGCGGCTCGACTCGTAACGGTCGTGATTCCGAAGCAAAACGTCTGGGTGTTAAACGTTTCGGTGGTGAAGCTGTATTAGCAGGTAGCATCATCGTTCGTCAACGTGGTACTAAGTTCCATGCAGGTACTAACGTTGGTTGTGGTCGTGACCACACCCTGTTTGCATTAGCTGACGGAAAAATTAAGTTCGAAGTTAAAGGTCCAAACAACCGTAAATTTATCAGCATCGAAGCTGAATAATTACTGGTCCTTTAAGCACCGAGTCAAAAGCCCTGCAAATCTGTTGCGGGGCTTTTTATATTTAAAAAAGGCCATCTCTGGGTAATTTCGGCCATCCAGCACGTTAATGGCTACTATACGGAGTAAAATCATGAAATTTGTTGATGAGGCCAAGATCCTAATCGTCGCGGGCGATGGTGGTAACGGCTGTGTGAGCTTTCGTCGCGAAAAATATATCCCTAATGGGGGACCAGACGGTGGTGATGGTGGTGATGGTGGTGATGTCTACATGATTGCAGACGAAAACCTCAACACCTTAATTGATTACCGTTTTACAAAATCTTATCGCGCAGAACGTGGTGAAAATGGTCACAGTCGTGACTGCACCGGTAAGCGTGGTCAAGACATTACAATTAGTGTTCCTGTTGGAACACGCGTCCGTGATTTAGCTACCAATGAAATTATTGCTGACTTGACTGTCCATGGTCAAAAGCAAATGGTTGCTAAAGGTGGCTTTCATGGTTTAGGTAATACTCGCTTTAAATCTTCGGTTAACCGTGCTCCACGCCAACGTACTATGGGTACTCCGGGTGAATCTCGAGAAGTTCTCTTAGAGCTAATGTTATTAGCCGATGTAGGTATGTTAGGTATGCCGAATGCGGGTAAATCCACATTTATTCGTGCAGTATCAGCAGCAAAGCCTAAAGTTGCTGATTATCCATTTACAACGTTAGTACCAAGCCTAGGTGTGGTGCGTATGGATAATCACCAAAGCTTTGTGGTTGCAGATATTCCCGGATTAATCGAAGGCGCTGCTGATGGCGCAGGTCTTGGGATCCAATTCTTAAAGCACTTAGAACGCTGCCGTGTGTTATTACACTTGATCGATATTGATCCTATTGATGGATCAGATCCTGTGGAGAATGCAAAAATTATTGTCTCTGAACTAGAGAAATACAGCGAAAAATTAGCACAGAAGCCACGTTGGTTAGTGTTCAATAAAGTCGATCTTCTTGATGCTGAAGAAGCAAAAGAGAAGGCAAAAGCAATTGTTGAAGCACTGGGTTGGGATGAAAACTATTATATGATAGCAGCCATCAACCAAGAAGGTGTAAAAAAACTTTGCTGGAATATCATGGAATTCCTGAATGTTACT
This sequence comes from Proteus sp. TJ1640, assembly GCF_003144445.1. NCBI lineage: Bacteria > Pseudomonadati > Pseudomonadota > Gammaproteobacteria > Enterobacterales > Morganellaceae > Proteus > Proteus sp. TJ1640. The sequence continues at coordinate 156,554 of NZ_PENY01000018.1, read as the reverse complement.
CCGCGTGAGCAAGATGTTGTTGCAACAAATGCAGAGTCAGGAAAAGTTGACTTTATGTGGGATGATTATCACAAAGAACAGCTTGAAAACCCTGATTTCGAAGAAGATGATGACGATGATTGGGATGAAGAAGACGATGATGGTATTGAATTTATCTACCAACGTTAATGATCATTCTGGTTGTGATTAAAATAAAAAACGCCTGATTAATTAGGCGTTTTTTATATCTGTTACTTATCTTGTGTAAGTCTAGCGGTTATTGTACATATCTTTATACAGATTCGTTTCAAAACGCACTAAATAAGCGCGTCCAGCATTACGATTCTTTGTGGGAGGTGAATACGCTGAAACGTACTGTACAAACGCAACTTTCTGCCCATTTGCCGTGGTCATAAAGCCTGCAAGATTGTAAACCCCTTTTAATGAACCGGTTTTGGCGGAAACTTTGCCATCAACACCCGCTTCATGAAAACCGCCTCGATATTGTAATGTACCGTCATGCCCTGAAAGGGGAAGCATCGTGATAAAGTTTAAATCACTCTCATGCTGTCCAATATATTGAAGGACTTGCATCATGGTTGCAGGTGAAATGAGGTTATGGCGAGAAAGACCAGAGCCATCAACCATAACGGTATTTCCTAAATCAATTCCGGCTTTTTGTTTTAAAATAGCACGGGTTGCCTCTGCTCCAGATCGCCAAGTCCCTGCAACACCATAATACTCACGACCAATGGTTCTAAAAACGGTGTCTGCAATCATATTGTCAGACTCTTTTAGCATGGTAGTCAGTAAGTTATGTAACGGTTTTGATTGCGTCTGTGCGAGTACAGTAACAGGTGCTTTTAGTTGAGATCGACGTTTGATATAGCCATCAAGTTCAATATTGGCACGCTGTAACTCTTCTTTTAAAATTGTACCGGCCCAATGAGCTCCATCTTGAATAGAAAACATTAAAGGTACAGCATCGTCACGTTTAGGAATACAACCTGTGATGACATAAGTATTTAAGTCTCGAACAGTGACGTCTAATTCACAAAAACGGGTATGAGTTGATCCTTTTTCATAAGTTTCAACTTCACTTAAAACGGTTACAGGATAGAACGAAGCTTTACGTATTGTGGCAATATCACCTTCTTTGTTACCACTTTGCAATAAAACGGAAAAGCAGTTTTTATCAACAATCGCGGCACTAGGGGGGGCACTAAAGCATTGAGTCAGATCATTCCAAACCCAACCTGGTGCTTTATCGTGGCTTGAAAAAGCAGAAGTATCAATAAGCAAATCACCCTGTACTTTTGTCACGCCGGATTGCTTTAATACGGCAACCATTGCTCTTAATTGCTGGCGACTTAATGTAGGATCGCCTGTAAAACGAAAGATCAAATCACCATTAAGCTGACTGCCCTTTATTTTACCTTCTGTTTCCATTGTTGTGGTGAATTGATAATCTCCCCCTAATTGAAGTAATGCAGCAAGTGCGGTCACTACTTTCTGAGTACTTGCAGGAAGTGCTAATTGATCGGCATGATAATTAAGATTAGGAGAAGCAGCGCCAACGGGTTGAGTTATTAAACCCACTTGTGTTCCTTCAGGAAGAAGGGATATATAGTTTTCAACAGGTATCGCTTGGGTTGAAAAACTGATGATACTTAATGTGTAAAGTATCCGTCGAAATGTTGATAGTAAGCGCATAATTTCTCTATCTGTGACTATAACGTGTAACGTTACAGTATTGATTGCCAGAGGCTAATACTAAAGGGCAATGAGGGCAAAAGTAAACGGTAACAAGCAGGATTAGCCCATTATCGGAAAAAGTCTGTTTATCTCTTCATAAAGAGAGATAAGGCGTGAAGCAATGCTTTTGTTGTGTTAGATTTAGTTTTAAGTATGGGTGGTTTAGTTTACGTCCCAATAGCATGAGTTGGGAATATATTAGCGCCCCTCATTCACCGAATATACGTAGAGACAGGCCCAATTTAAGGTTGCCTGTGTCTTTTTTTGTCTTGAGAAGAGTAAATAGATCCTTTTCTCTGTGTTGTTAGTATAAAAAATCAGGATGATACCTATTTTTTATTAGGAATAGTATTGAGGTATTAACACATGAATCAGATCCCTATGACAGTTCTAGGTGCAGAAAAATTACGCGAAGAGCTGGAATATTTAAAAAATGTTCGTCGTCCCGAGATTATTGCAGCTATTGCAGAAGCTCGTGAACATGGAGACTTAAAAGAAAACGCGGAATATCATGCTGCAAGAGAGCAACAAGGTTTCTGTGAAGGTCGTATACAAGAAATTGAAGCAAAATTATCAAATGCTCAAGTTATTGATATTACTAAGATGAATAACAATGGCCGTATTATTTTCGGTTCAACAGTTACACTGTTAAATGTTGAAAATGAAGAAGAGCAAACTTACCGCATTGTTGGTGATGATGAAGCTAACATTAAAGAAAACTTAATTTCTGTTAATTCACCGATTGCGCGTGGCTTGATTGGAAAAGAGTTAGATGATGTCGTTGTTATTACTACACCTGGTGGACAAGTCGAGTATGAAGTTTTAAACGTAGAATATATTTAATTTATAATTTTACGTTTCTATAGAAAACTAGAGTGCTATCCTGTGGTAATATAAAAAAGGCCTTAAAAGGCCTTTTTTGCCATAGAGTTAGTTATGGCATTTTTATATAAAGATACAAGTTTTATTTCGGTAAAATAATTTTACGTGCTTCTGAAGGACGATAAAGAACAAGAATTTTTCCGATAACTTGTACATTCTGTGCACCGCTTTCGCGTACAATCGCTGCCACGATCAAGTTTTTAACATCTCGATCTTCGCCTGCGATTTTGACTTTGATAAGCTCATGGTGCGCCAGAGCGAGTTCAATTTCTGCAAGAACGCCTTCAGTCAACCCGTTGTTACCAATCATAACGACTGGATTCAGGTGATGAGCGAGCCCTTTCAGGTGTTGAATTTGTTTTTTGTTAAGAGTCATCATTAATTTTTGCTTTGTTGGGATTGAAAACGATCTATTCTAACGCCATCTCTCATTTATCACCATAAAATGTCGTTAATACGGGGTTAAATGAGTGAAAGAGTAAAAATATTGATAGCTAAGTGTATGATAGTTGGAAAACGCAATGGCCAATAAAAAACGTTCGGCAAGCTCTAGCCGCTGGTTACAAGAACATTTTAGTGATAAATATGTTCAGCAAGCACAGAAAAAAGGGTTTCGCTCTCGTGCTTGGTTTAAACTTGAAGAAATTCAGCAAAGTGACAATATCTTTAAACCAGGTATGACCGTTGTCGATTTAGGAGCAGCCCCAGGAGGGTGGTCTCAATATGTTGTACAGAAGTTAGGAAGCAAAGGTCGAATCATCGCATGTGACCTTTTACCTATGGATCCTATAGTCGGAGTCGATTTCCTTCAAGGCGATTTTCGTGATGAACTTGTGTTGAAGGCATTGCTTGATAGAGTAGGTGAAAACAAAGTCCAGGTTGTCATGTCTGACATGGCTCCAAACATGAGCGGTACACCCGCGGTCGATATCCCTCGATCCATGTATTTAGTAGAGTTAGCGCTTGATATGTGTCGTGATGTACTGGCTCCCGGGGGAAGTTTTATTGTCAAGGTGTTTCAGGGAGAAGGCTTTGATGAGTACCTGGGGCAAATACGCTCCCTGTTTACGAAAGTGAAAGTTCGTAAACCAGACGCTTCGCGGTCTCGTTCTCGTGAGGTATATATTGTAGCCACAGGGCGTAAACTTTAGTACCCTAAAGCTATTTGTTAACACAGTTGTAATATGAGGTTAATCCCTTGAGTGACATGGCGAAAAACCTGATCCTCTGGCTAGTTATTGCAGTCGTTTTGATGTCATTATTCCAGAGCTTCGGACCCAGCGATTCGAATAGTCGTAAGGTGGATTACTCTACCTTTATCAATGAGTTAACTAATAACCAATTACGCGAGGTCAGCATAAGTGGTTATGATATTAATGTAACTAAAACAGATAACTCAAAGTACAGCACGTATATGCCTATGCGTGATGACAACCTGCTGACCACTTTAATGAACCGTAATGTAAAAGTAACGGGCGAACCACTTGAAGGCCAAAGTCTTCTGACTCAAATTTTTGTGTCTTGGTTCCCAATGCTATTACTTATTGGTCTTTGGATTTTCTTTATGCGCCAAATGCAAGGTGGTGGCGGTAAAGGTGCGATGTCTTTCGGGAAAAGCAAGGCGCGCATGTTGACAGAAGACCAAATCAAAACAACTTTTGCTGATGTTGCAGGTTGTGATGAAGCGAAAGAAGAAGTAAGCGAATTAGTTGAATATTTACGTGATCCGGGTCGCTTCCAGAAGTTAGGGGGTAAAATCCCTAAAGGTATTCTGATGGTGGGGCCTCCTGGTACAGGTAAAACGTTATTAGCGAAAGCCATCGCGGGTGAAGCGAAAGTTCCATTCTTTACCATTTCAGGTTCTGATTTTGTTGAAATGTTTGTGGGTGTGGGTGCTTCTCGTGTTCGTGATATGTTTGAACAAGCTAAAAAAGCAGCACCTTGTATCATCTTTATCGATGAAATCGATGCGGTTGGTCGCCAACGTGGTGCTGGTTTAGGTGGTGGTCATGATGAACGTGAACAAACACTGAACCAAATGCTCGTTGAAATGGATGGCTTCGAAGGTAATGAAGGTATTATTGTTATTGCGGCAACTAACCGTCCTGATGTGTTAGACCCAGCATTACTTCGTCCTGGTCGTTTTGACCGCCAAGTGGTTGTTGGTTTACCTGATGTGCGTGGACGTGAGCAAATCCTTAAAGTCCATATGCGCCGTGTGCCTTTATCACCAGATGTTGATCCAGCAATTTTAGCGCGTGGTACGCCAGGTTTCTCTGGTGCTGACTTAGCTAACTTAGTTAATGAAGCCGCTTTATTCGCTGCACGTGGTAATAAACGTGTTGTTTCAATGGTCGAGTTTGAGAAAGCGAAAGATAAGATAATGATGGGTGCAGAGCGTCGTTCAATGGTGATGACGGAAGAACAAAAAGCATCAACTGCTTATCATGAAGCTGGCCACGCAATTATTGGACGTTTAGTACCTGAACATGATCCTGTGCATAAAGTGACGATTATTCCTCGTGGACGTGCATTAGGTGTGACTTTCTTCTTACCAGAAGGCGATCAAATTAGCGCGAGTCGCCAGAAGTTAGAGAGCCAAATTTCAACACTTTACGGTGGCCGTTTAGCTGAAGAAATTATCTATGGAGCAGAGCATGTTTCTACGGGTGCTTCTAATGACATCAAAGTGGCAACTAATATTGCACGTAATATGGTGACACAGTGGGGCTTCTCTGAAAAATTAGGACCATTGCTGTACGCAGAAGAAGAAGGTGAAGTGTTCTTAGGTCGTTCTGTTGCTAAAGCGCAGCATATGTCTGATGAAACAGCGCGTACAATTGACGAAGAAATTAAAGCTATCGTTGATCGTAACTATGTTCGTGCTCGTCAGATCTTAATGGACAACCTTGATATTCTGCACTCAATGAAAGATGCACTGATGACTTATGAAACTATCGACGCGCCTCAAATTGATGATTTAATGAATCGTCGTGATGTTCGTCCACCTGCGGGTTGGGAAGGCAATAATGGCAATAGTAGTACAACTACTGCCCAGCCAGCACAAGCGCATGTAGCGAATGAGCCAAAAGATAAGCCAGAGTCAGAAAGTGATACACCTTCTGATAAAAATACTCACTAATCCTTATTGGGTTATGCACATTGAGTAAGCTATAAATACAAACCCCAGGCTTCTGGGGTTTTTTTATGAAGGTATCAATGAAATGAAATTAATGGCGAGAGGAACAGAACTTAACTTATCAGCACCTCAAGTTATGGGGATTTTGAATGTTACTCCAGACTCTTTTTCTGATGGTGGCACTCATAATTCACTTAATGATGCAGTTGATCATGCGGCAAAATTAATCGCTGAAGGGGCTACTATCATCGATATTGGTGGTGAGTCTACTAGACCTGGCGCAAGTGATGTCTCTATTGATGAAGAGTTGCAGCGTGTTGTTCCTGTTGTTGAGGCTATTCGTCAGCGTTTTGATATTTGGATCTCTGTTGATACATCCAAAGCTCAGGTCATTACTGAATCAGCAAACGTAGGTGCTTCAATTATCAATGATATTCGCTCTTTACAAGAGCCGGGAGCACTTGAAGCAGCCGCTAAAACAGGTTTGCCAGTGTGTATTATGCATATGCAGGGCAACCCCAAAACTATGCAACAATCACCACATTATGAGAATGTGATGATGGATATCGATCGTTTTTTACAAGAAAATATTCAGCGTTGTGTTGATGCAGGGATCGAAAAAAATCAAATTATTCTTGATCCAGGATTCGGCTTTGGTAAAAATTTAGCGCATAATTACCAATTATTAGCACACTTAAGTGAACTTCATCACTTTGGTCTACCTATACTTGCCGGAATGTCACGCAAATCAATGGTTGGACAACTATTGAATGTGCCACCACAAGAGCGTGTTGCTGGTAGCGTGGCCTGTGCAGTTATTGCAGCGATGCAAGGCGCACAAATTATTCGTGTACACGATGTTAAAGAGACTGTTGATGCGATGAAAGTCGTACAAGCGACTCTTTCTGCAAAGGAAAATAATGAATGAGCGAACGTAAATACTTTGGAACAGATGGTATCCGTGGAAAAGTAGGTGATAGTCCGATTACACCTGATTTTGTCTTAAAACTAGGTTGGGCTGCGGGTAAAGTATTAGCACGTCATGGCTCTCGCAAAATCATTATTGGTAAAGATACTCGTATTTCAGGCTATATGCTGGAATCAGCATTAGAAGCGGGTTTAGCGGCTGCAGGTTTATCAGCCTCATTTACTGGGCCAATGCCAACACCTGCTGTTGCTTATTTAACGCGTACATTCCGCGCTGAAGCTGGGATTGTCATTTCGGCCTCTCATAACCCTTATTACGATAACGGGATCAAATTCTTCTCTATTGATGGTACAAAATTACCGGATGAAGTAGAAGAAGCCATTGAAGCTGAAATGGAAAAGCCAATTACTTGTGTTGAATCAGCCGAGCTTGGTCGTGCAAATCGTATCGTGGATGCGGCAGGTCGTTATATTGAATTCTGTAAGGGGACTTTTCCGAATGAAAACAACCTTAATGGTTTAAAAGTGGTTGTCGATTGTGCTCATGGTGCAACATACCATATTGCGCCAAACGTATTTCGTGAATTAGGCGCTGAAGTGATCACTATTGGTTGTGAGCCAACGGGTATCAATATCAACGAAGAGTGTGGCGCAACAGATGTTCGTATGTTGCAAAAACGCGTATTAGAAGAAGGCGCTGATGTTGGTTTAGCTTTTGATGGTGATGGTGACCGTATCATTATGGTTGACCATCAAGGTCTAAAAGTTGATGGTGACCAAATTCTCTACATTATTGCAAGAGAAGCGTTACGCCAAGGCCAATTACGTGGTGGTGCAGTTGGTACTCTAATGAGTAATATGGGATTAGAGATTGCACTTAAACAACTGGGTATTCCTTTTGTCAGAGCAAAAGTGGGTGACCGCTATGTGCTTGAAAAATTACAAGAGAAAGGTTGGCGTTTAGGTGCTGAAAATTCAGGCCACATTATTTTATTAGATAAAACGACTACAGGTGACGGTATTGTTGCAGGTTTACAAGTTTTAAGTGCAATGGTGCGTAACCATATGAGTCTGCATGATCTATGTAGTGGCATGAAACTATTACCACAAATTTTAGTGAATGTTCGCTTTACGGGTAGCCATGATCCGCTACAAACACCAGAAGTTCAGAAAGTCGCTAAAGCAGTTGAAGACGAACTGGCTGGTAAAGGTCGTGTATTATTGCGTAAATCAGGTACAGAACCTTTAATTCGTGTCATGGTTGAAGGTGAAAATGAAGAGCAAGTTACTGCGATGGCAAATCGTATTGCTGACGCAGTGAAGCACGTTGGTTAATTGATGATTTTTTCTTCAATCAATCACTTTGTAGTAAAATAACCTTGCTTGTCAGTTCAGCTTTGGTTAGTATTCACACCCGCTTAGTAAGGTCTTGAACTAAAGCGGGTGAAGCAATCGAAGGTTATCGTTAATTCGATAAGTTCCATAGAAAAGGTAACGCAAATGTATACGGCACTCATTGTTATTCTTATCATTGTAGCAACAGGGCTAGTTGGTCTGATCCTGTTACAGCAGGGTAAAGGTGCTGATATGGGCGCTTCTTTTGGTGCAGGTGCTTCCGGTACAGTATTTGGTTCAAGCGGTTCAGCTAATTTTATGACCCGTATGACCGCTGTTTTAGCGACAGCTTTTATTGTACTTGCCCTTATTTTAGGTAATCTAAGTGCCAATAAAACTGTGCGTGAAGACAGCAAATGGATGTCTATCGAGCAGACTACAGAAGAAGCTAAAAAAGCTGAGCAGTTAGCAGCGCCTGTAGCGCCAGCAAATACAGATATTCCGCAGTAAACTAAGTAAAGATTTAAATGAGATTGTTAATATTTACGCAGTGTCAGTCTCATTAAGTGCCGAGGTGGTGAAATTGGTATACACGCTACCTTGAGGTGGTAGTGCCTATAAAACGGGCGTACGGGTTCAAGTCCCGTTCTCGGCACCATTATTCCAGATAGCTTGCGTTTTGCTTGTTATCAGCGTAAAATTTGCCACGTTTTTCGAACGCGGGGTGGAGCAGCTTGGTAGCTCGTCGGGCTCATAACCCGAAGGTCGTCGGTTCAAATCCGGCCCCCGCAACCACTTCTAACAATACAGCACTTTTCTCATTAATCATCTTGTTGAACCGATTATGATCCTGAGTGGAATGTGCCGTAAGAAGAGGTTATTCTCGAATGGCAAGTTACAGGGTCCAGTTGCATAAAGCCCCGAATTTCGGGGTTTTTTGTTATCAGAGAATAGAATACTGGGCTATAGGCCCTTTTTTTATGCCTTGGGGGTGGGTTTGTCCACATTAGAGCAAAAATTAACAGCGATGGTTTCAGCACCAGTAGAAGCATTAGGCTTTGAATTTGTCGGTCTTGAGTTTATTCGTGGCCGAGAATCAACATTGCGCATCTATATTGATAGTGAAGACGGTATCACTGTTGATGATTGTGCTGATGTTAGCCACCAGGTCAGTGCTGTGCTGGATGTTGAAGATCCAATTCAAACAGTTTATAACCTTGAGATTTCCTCTCCTGGTTTAGAACGACCTTTATTCACTGCAACGCATTATGAACAATTTATCGGTGAAGAAGCCGCTATTGTATTACGAATTGCAATGCAAAACCGCCGTAAATGGCAGGGCATTATTAAGTCTGTCGCTGGCGAAATGATCACGGTTACTGTGGATGGTAAAGACGAAGTGTTCGCACTGAGCAACATCCAGAAAGCTAACCTGGTACCCCACTTTTAAGTTTTGAAGAGGCAACTAGGATGAACAAAGAGATTCTGGCTGTTGTGGAAGCGGTCTCTAACGAAAAATCTCTTCCTCGTGAAAAGATTTTTGAAGCACTGGAAACCGCACTAGCGACAGCAACTAAGAAAAAATACGAGCAAGAAATTGACGTTCGCGTTTGTATCGACCGTAAAACCGGTGACTTTGATACATTCCGTCGTTGGGTTGCTGTTGATGAAGTGACTCAACCAACTCGTGAAATCACACTTGAAGCTGCTCAATATGAAGATCCTAGTATTGAACTAGGTGGTTATATTGAAGATCAGATTGAATCTGTTACTTTCGACCGTATTACAACACAAACTGCTAAACAAGTTATCGTACAAAAAGTACGTGAAGCTGAAAGAGCAATGGTTGTTGATCAATTCCGCGAACAATTAGGCGAAATTATCACGGGTGTTGTGAAGAAAGTGAACCGTGAAAATATCACTTTAGATTTAGGTAATAACGCCGAAGCGGTTATTTTACGCGAAGATATGTTACCGCGTGAAAACTTCCGTCCAGGTGACCGTTTACGTGGTGTTTTATACGACGTACGTACAGAAACTCGTGGTGCACAACTTTTCGTGACACGCTCTCGCCCTGAAATGCTGGTTGAACTTTTCCGTATTGAAGTACCAGAGATTGGCGAAGAAATCATTGAAATTAAAGCTGCAGCGCGTGATCCAGGTTCTCGTGCCAAAATCGCAGTAAAAACTAACGACAAGCGTATTGACCCAGTGGGTGCTTGTGTTGGTATGCGTGGTGCACGTGTACAAGCCGTTTCCAGTGAATTGGGCGGCGAGCGAATTGATATTGTTTTGTGGGATGATAATCCTGCACAATTCGTCATTAATGCAATGGCTCCGGCAGATGTTGCTTCTATTGTTGTCGATGAAGACAAATGTACAATGGATGTTGCAGTCGAAAGCAGTAACCTTGCACAGGCAATCGGCCGTAATGGTCAAAACGTTCGTCTGGCAGCACAGTTACTGAAAAAACATCGTGGTGATGACAAGTGGGAATTAAACGTCATGACTGCTGATGAACTGAATGCAAAACATCAGGCAGAAGCAAACGCAGCCATTGAAATATTTACTAAGCATCTCGACATTGATGAAGACTTCGCAACTGTTTTAGTTGAAGAAGGTTTCTCTACCCTTGAAGAGTTAGTTTATGTGCCAATCAGTGAACTGCTGGCTATTGACGGATTAGATGAAGACACCGTTGAAGCTCTACGTGAAAGAGCAAAAGCTGCACTAACAACGATTGAGTTGGCTCAAAAAGAAAGCCTAGGCGATAACCAGCCGGCCGAGGACTTATTAGCTCTCGAAGGCTTGGAGCGCTCTTTAGCATTTGATCTAGCTGCCCGTGGTATCTGCACACTGGAAGATCTTGCCGAACAGGGTATCGATGACCTAACTGATATTGAAGGTTTAAATAGTGAGCGCGCAGGCGAACTCATTATGGCCGCACGTAATATCTGCTGGTTTGGGAATGATGCGTAACAACTGAGCAGGAAGGAACAGAATGACAGATGAAACAGTAAAATCACTGGCAGAAGAGATTCAGACACCGGTTGAACGTTTGGTACAGCAGTTTGCTGATGCCGGTATTAAGAAGACCGTCTCTGATTCCGTCTCCCAAAAAGAGAAAGAAACCTTACTGGCTTGGTTGAATCGTGATAAAGACGTATCAACCAACCAACCAGAAAAGTTAACGTTACAACGCAAAGTGCGTAGTACGTTAAGTGTTCCTGGTACAGGTGGCAAAAGTAAATCAGTAGCCATCGAAGTCCGCAAAAAACGCACTTATGTGAACCGTGACGCCGTTGAAAAAGCGCAAGCGGATGAGCAAGCTCAGCGTGAAGCGGAAGAAAAGGCGCATCGCGAAGCCGAAGAAAAAGCCCAGCGCGAAGCACAAGAGAAAGCACAGCGCGAAGCTGAAGAAAAAGCAAAACGTGAAGCTGAAAAGGCAAAGAAAGACGCCGAAGAAAAAGCGAAACGTAAAGCTGAAGAAGCAAAACGTGAAGCAGCGGAATTAGCTAAGCGCGAAGCAGCGGAAAAAGATAAAGTGAAACAAAACGATAAACCAAAAGCTGATAAAGCAGCAGATCAGGAAAAAGCACGTCGCAATGCTGAACAGGCTGAACTGAAGCGTAAAACGGAAGAAGCACAGCGCCGTAAAGCGGAAGAAGAAGCACGTATAGCAGCAGAAAAAGCACGTCGTTTAGCTGAAGAAAATGCTGAAAAATGGACTGCTGAACCTAAAGCGCCAGAAACTGAAGGCTCAGACTATCATGTAACAACATCACGTTATGCTCGTGATGCAGAAGATGAAAGTGATGCTGAAGTTGAAGGTGGCCGCGGTCGTGGTCGCAATGCTAAGGCTCCTCGTCCTAAGAAAAACAACCGCCATTCTGAAAAAGCAGATCGTGAAGAAGCACGTGCTGCTGGTCGTACTAACAAGAAAGGTAAACGTAAAGGTAGCTCATTACAGCAAAGCTTCAATAAGCCGGCAGCTGTTGTAAACCGTGATGTTATTATCGGTGAGACTATTTCTGTTGCTGAACTTGCTAACAAAATGGCAGTAAAAGGGTCTGAAGTTATCAAAACTATGATGAAAATGGGTGCGATGGCGACCATTAATCAGGTTTTAGACCAAGAAACTGCACAGCTTGTTGCTGAAGAAATGGGTCATAAAGTTATCTTACGTCGTGAAAACGAGTTAGAAGAACAAGTTATGAGCGATCGTGATACTGGCGAAGAAAGTGCAGTATCTCGCGCTCCAGTTGTGACTATTATGGGTCACGTTGACCATGGTAAAACATCATTACTGGATTACATTCGTTCAACGAAAGTAGCATCAGGCGAAGCGGGTGGTATCACCCAGCATATCGGTGCTTATCACGTTAAAACTGACAAAGGTGAAATCACCTTCCTAGATACTCCAGGTCACGCCGCGTTTACTTCAATGCGTGCTCGTGGTGCTCAGGTTACGGATATCGTTGTTCTGGTTGTTGCGGCAGATGATGGTGTCATGCCACAAACTATCGAAGCAATTCAACACGCAAAAGCAGCAAATGTACCTGTTGTTGTTGCAGTGAACAAAATTGATAAACACGAAGCTGATCCAGATCGCGTTAAAACTGAACTGTCTCAATATGGCATTCTGCCAGAAGATTGGGGTGGTGAAACTCAGTTTATCCATGTATCTGCAAAACAAGGTTTAGGGATTGACGAACTGCTGGATGCTATTCTTTTACAAGCTGAAGTTCTCGAACTGAAAGCAGTTAAAGAAGGTATGGCAAGCGGTGTTGTTATCGAATCTTACCTTGATAAAGGTCGTGGTCCAGTTGCAACAATTCTTGTCCGTGAAGGTACACTGAATAAAGGTGACATCGTTCTGTGTGGTTTCGAATACGGTCGTATTCGTGCAATGCGTAACGAATTAGGTCAAGACGTTCAATCTGCTGGCCCATCAATGCCTGTTGAGATTTTAGGTCTGTCTAATGTTCCTTCTGCGGGTGATGAAGCAACGGTTGTTCGTGACGAGAAGAAAGCGCGTGAAGTTGCATTATACCGTCAAGGTAAATTCCGCGATGTTAAACTGGCTCGTCAGCAGAAATCTAAACTGGAAAACATGTTTGCTAACATGGAAGAAGGTAAAACTTCTGAACTGAACATCGTTCTGAAAACAGACGTTCAAGGTACTTGTGAAGCGATTACTGATGCATTAGTTAAACTGTCTACTAATGAAGTTAAACTGAAAATCATCGGTTCGGGCGTAGGTGGTATCACCGAAACTGACGCAACATTAGCGGCCGCTTCTAACGCAATCATTCTTGGTTTCAACGTTCGTGCTGATGCATCTGCTCGCCGTATCATTGAACAAGAAAGCGTTGATTTACGTTACTACTCCGTCATCTATAGCCTGATTGATGAAATCAAACTGGCAATGAGCGGTATGTTGGCACCTGAATATAAACAAGAAATCATGGGTCTTGCAGAAGTCCGTGATGTGTTTAAATCACCTAAATTCGGCGCGATTGCGGGCTGTATGGTGGTTGAAGGTAACATCAAACGTAATAACCCAATTCGTGTTCTACGTGATAACGTGGTTATCTATGAAGGCGAACTTGAGTCATTACGTCGCTTTAAAGATGACGTCAACGAAGTGCGTAATGGTATGGAATGTGGTATCGGTGTGAAAAACTACAACGATGTCCGTGTCGGCGACATGATTGAAGTCTTCCAAGTTATCGAAATCAAACGTTCTATTGATTAATTTAGTACGTCTTGTTTTAAAAGGGAGCTTAAGGGCTCCCTTCTTATTCCTTTCTTTGTTGTATTCTTCGCTTATTTCCTCTCCAATTTTCAATATAACCGAAATAGACAGCCTTTCAGTAATTTATGAAAGTGAAATAACAGGGTAAAATAGCACCAAAGAAATATTTTATTTCTAAAGAAAGAAATCAGAGAAAGCGGTTGTTAAATACCACTTCATGTATACTCTTTAGATATCATTAATTTTAGATTTGAATTAATAATGACAATCAGGGCGATACCCTATTGTCAGGGAGAGATAAAATGGCAAGAGATTTTAGCCGTAGTCAGCGTGTTTCTCAGGAAATGCAAAAAGAAATCGCCATCATTCTACAACGTGAAGTCAAAGATCCACGCATTGGAATGGCCACTGTGTCTGGCGTTGAAATTTCTCGTGATTTGGCTTATGCCAAAGTATTCGTCACCTTTTTAAACTTATCTGGTGGTGAAAAAAGCGAAGAAGAAATGGTTGCAGAGGGTTTAACTGCACTTAATGAAGCCGCTGGTTTTATTCGCTCTTTATTAGGCAAAGCAATGCGTTTACGAATTGTGCCTGAACTGACATTTGCTTATGACAACTCATTAGTTGAAGGTATGCGTATGTCTAACTTAGTTTCTAACGTCGTTAAAAGCGATGAAGAGCGCCGTCATAAAGAGGACAAATAATGGGGCGTCGTCGTAAGGGGCGCGAGATTAACGGTGTATTGCTACTCGATAAACCCCAAGATATTTCTTCTAACGATGCACTCCAAAAAGTCCGCCGTATGTTTAATGCCAGTAAGGCAGGGCATACGGGGGCATTGGATCCTTTAGCAACAGGTATGCTCCCTATTTGTTTAGGTGAAGCAACGAAATTTTCACAGTTTCTATTGGATTCGGATAAACGTTATCGTGTTATTGCCCGTTTAGGGCAACGAACCGACACCTCTGATGCACATGGCGAGATTATTCAAGAGCGCCCTGTGCAATTTACACAGCAAGCTTTAGATGATGCCTTGGATAGTTTTCGTGGTGAAACATTGCAAGTTCCTTCAATGTACTCTGCCTTAAAACATCAAGGTAAACCGCTTTATGAATATGCTCGACAAGGCATAGAAGTTGAGCGAGAAGCAAGACCGATTACCGTTTATGAACTTCAGTTTATTCGCTGGGAAGGTGATGAATTAGAGCTGGAAATTCATTGTTCCAAAGGTACTTATATTCGAACAATTATTGATGATCTTGGTGAGAAATTACAATGTGGTGCTCACGTTATTTTCTTACGTCGACTAGAAGTTGCCGATTATCCTAAAGAACGAATGGTAACGTTAGAGCAATTAAGCGCGATGAAAGAAAATGCACAAACTGCACAAGAAGATCCTTTCGCGGCACTTGATGCTCTGTTATTGCCTATGGATACCGCTGTTGCACATTTTCCTGTTGTGAATCTGACCACGATTATTGCGGGTTATCTCAAGCTAGGACAGCCTGTTCGTGTTAATCATGATATCAATGAAGGCGAATGGGTGAGAGTAACTGAAGGTGATGAAAAAAAATTCATTGGCCTTGCTATCATTAAAGATGGCTTAGTTGCACCAAAAAGAGTCGTTGTAGACTATAGCGCACAAGATAACACTTAATAGCAATCTTGCGCTAAAAGTGTTTGGAGCGTAGAATAATGCGGCTATCTGTTTAGGTGGCTGAGTTGGATAGCTGAATTAGAGATTGGCTATCTGAAAATTTTACTTAATTTGGAGTTTATTATGTCTCTAAGTACTGAAGCGAAAGCACAAATCGTTGCTGAATTTGGTCGTGATGCTAACGATACTGGCTCAAGCGAAGTTCAGATTGCACTGCTGACTGCAGAAATCAACCACCTGCAAGGTCACTTTTCAGAGCACAAAAAAGATCACCACAGCCGTCGTGGTCTGCTGCGTAAAGTTTCCAGCCGTCGTAATCTGCTGGACTACCTGAAACGTAAAGATGTTGCTCGTTACTCTGCACTGATTGAACGTTTAGGTCTGCGTCGCTAATCAAGAGAGTTTCAGTGGAAAGGGGCCTGTTGGCCCCTTTTCTACTAGAAAGTGCTATTTTTAATATTAGTCGTTATGTTTTAATGTGGTGATTGTTATTTAGTCTCTCTAGTTACGACAATTCGCGCGGCTAATGAAAGTGTTTATCATTAAGTGGTTAATATTTTCATTAGTCGCGAGGGGACGTAGCGGAGAAAAGATCATTCATCGTCGCTAAACATCTGGCGACAATAAGATAAAGGATATTATTTTGCTGAATCCTACAGTTCGTAAATTTCAATACGGTCAACATACTGTTTCATTAGAAACAGGTATGATGGCTCGTCAAGCAACAGCTGCTGTTATGGTTGACATGGACGGCACTGCTGTTTTTGTTACTGTTGTTGCAAAGAAAAAAGTTAAAGCTGGACAAGATTTCTTCCCATTAACGGTTAACTACCAAGAGCGTTCATACGCTGCTGGTCGTATTCCTGGTAGCTTCTTCCGTCGTGAAGGTCGTCCTGGTGAAGGCGAAACGTTAATTGCACGTTTAATTGACCGCCCTTTACGCCCATTATTCCCAGAAGGTTTCTTAAACGAAATTCAAATCGTTGCTACCGTTGTTTCAGTTAATCCACAAGTTAACCCAGATATCGTTGCAATGATTGGTGCTTCTGCGGTATTAGCGCTGTCAGGTGTTCCATTCAATGGTCCTATTGGTGGTGCTCGTGTTGGTTTTATCGATGGACAATATGTTCTAAACCCAACTGTTGATGAGCTGAAAGTTAGTAAATTAGACTTAGTGGTTGCCGGTACAGCAGGCGCGGTACTGATGGTAGAATCAGAAGCTGATTTATTATCAGAAGAAGAAATGTTAGGTGCAGTCGTATTTGGTCATGATCAACAACAAGTTGTGATCGAAAACATCAATGCATTAGTTGCAGAAGTGGGTAAAGAGAAATGGGATTGGGCGCCAGAAGCTATCAACCAAACTTTACATGACCGTATTGCACAATTAGCACAAGCTCGTATTGGTGATGCTTACCGTATCACTGAAAAACAAGAACGTTATGAGCAAATTGAAGCTATCCGTGATGAAGTTATCGCGACATTAGTCGCTGAAGATGAAACCTTAGATGAAGCTGAAATTAGCGAAATCTTCTCAGGTCTTGAGAAAAACATCGTTCGTGCTCGCGTATTAGCTGGCGAACCACGTATTGATGGTCGTGAAAAAGACATGGTACGTGCATTAGATATTCGCACGGGTTTATTACCACGTACCCACGGTTCAGCACTGTTTACTCGTGGTGAAACTCAGGCTCTGGTAACGGCAACATTAGGTACTGCACGTGATGCTCAAACTATTGATGACATCATGGGTGAGCACACTGATACATTCTTACTGCATTATAACTTCCCTCCATACTCTGTTGGTGAAACAGGCATGATGGGTTCACCAAAACGTCGTGAAATCGGTCATGGTCGTTTAGCAAAACGTGGTGTGTTAGCTGTAATGCCAACAATTGAAGAATTCCCATATACTGTTCGTGTGGTTTCTGAAATCACTGAATCAAATGGTTCATCTTCAATGGCATCTGTATGTGGTGCTTCTTTAGCACTGATGGATGCAGGTGTACCAATTAAAGAATCTGTTGCAGGTATTGCAATGGGTCTAGTTAAAGAAGGCGACAACTTTGTTGTTCTTTCCGATATTCTGGGTGATGAAGACCATTTAGGTGATATGGACTTTAAAGTTGCGGGTAGCCGTAACGGTGTCAGCGCATTACAGATGGATATCAAAATTGAAGGTATCACTCGCGAAATCATGCAGGTCGCATTAAACCAAGCGAAAAGCGCACGTCTACATATTTTAGGCGTAATGGAAGATGCAATTAGCAAACCTCGTGCTGATATTTCTGAATTCGCACCGCGCATTCATACTATCAAAATTAATCCAGACAAGATCAAAGACGTTATCGGTAAAGGCGGTTCTGTTATCCGTGCATTAACGGAAGAAACGGGCACAACGATCGAAATCGAAGATGATGGTACTGTGAAGATTGCTGCAACAAGTGGCGATCAAGCAAAACAAGCTATCGCACGTATCGAAGAGATCACTGCAGAAGTTGAAGTGGGTCGTATCTACAACGGTAAAGTCACTCGTATTGTAGATTTCGGTGCATTCGTTGCTATCGGTGGCGGCAAAGAAGGTCTGGTTCATATTTCTCAAATTGCAGACAAACGCGTTGAGAAGGTGAGTGACTACTTAGAAATGGGTCAAGAAGTTCCAGTTAAAGTACTGGAAATTGACCGTCAAGGCCGTATTCGCTTAAGCATGAAAGAAGCTCAAGCTAATCAGCAGGAAGCAACAGAAACTTCTTCTGAAGATTCTGCTAATTAATGATACTCTACTACCGATATCTAGACATGGGTATCGGTAGAGACTTATTATGATTGACAAGTAGGACGTCTAGAACGCTTTTTGTTGAAAGGTCTGACTTTGGGAGTGAGAAATGAAAACATTTCTGCGCAGTTGTTCTATTGCTGTTTTCATCTTTATTTCCGGATGCAGCACTAGTCCAGAATGGCGTCAGAATGCGGTTTTTGCCACACCATTGCAGCCTTCTTTACAACAAGAAGTGATATTAGCTCGTATAGAACAAATCCTAGCGAGCCGCTCATTAACCGAAGATGAATACGCACAGCTTTTATATGAGCGTGGTGTGCTGTATGATAGCCTCGGTTTACGAGCTTTAGCGCGTAATGATTTTTCAATGGCGCTATCAATACGACCAGATATGCTAGAAATTTTTAATTTTCTAGGTATCTATTTTACGCAAGCAGCGAATTACGATGCTGCTTATGAAGCGTTTGATTCTGTTTTAGAGCTTGATCCAACTTACAATAATGCGCGTTTTAATCGTGGTATCGCTTCGTACTACGGTGGCCGATTGAAATTGGCGCAGGATGATCTGCAGGCGTTTTATCAGGTCGATCCAAATGATCCCATTCGTTCGCTTTGGTTATATCTTGTAGAAAAAGAGATAAACACTGATTTGGCTAAACAACAGCTAAAACAGCGATACCAGCAAGCGGATAAAACGGGACAATGGGGATGGAATATAGTTGAGTTTTATTTAGGCGACATTAATGAGAAAACATTAATGTTGAAACTAAATGAGGCTTCAACCGATAACACTTCGCTCGCTGAGCATCTTAGTGAAACTAACTTCTATTTAGGTAAGTATTACCTAAGTCTGGGGGATACGGATAGCGCAGAAGCGTTATTCAAGCTGACGGTTGCCAACAACGCACATAACTTTGTTGAGCACCGCTACGCATTGTTGGAATTAGCACTGTTAGGCCAACAAGAAGACCTAGCGGAATCGGACCAGCAATAGCTGACGAACATTTCTCTAATCAGTTTGAAAGCCATCATCTGCATAGGATGAGGGCTTGTTTGTTCGTTTAATAATATAATTTGAGCCAGTTCACATTTTAGATGATAAAGACCGACAAACCATGCGGTATGTTATGTCAACTGGCTGCCATAATGAATGAGGCACAGTGACATGACTACTGAAACCGATATGACTTTTGCTGATCTAGGTTTATCAGCACCTATTTTGACTGCACTGAATGACTTAGGCTACGAGAAGCCTTCTCCAATTCAGCAACAATGTATTCCTTTCCTTTTAAACGGTAATGATGTTTTAGGTATGGCACAGACCGGTAGTGGTAAAACTGCCGCATTTAGCCTGCCATTATTACATAATCTTGATGAATCATTAAAAGCACCACAAATTTTAGTTTTAGCGCCTACTCGTGAACTTGCGGTTCAGGTTGCTGAAGCAATTGAAGATTTTTCTAAGCATTTACCAAAAGTAAATGTTGTTGCTTTATATGGTGGTCAGCGTTACGACGTTCAATTACGTGCGTTACGTCAAGGACCACAAGTGGTTGTAGGTACACCAGGTCGTTTATTAGACCATTTAAACCGTGGCACATTAGATTTATCTAAACTGAAAGGTTTAGTTTTAGATGAAGCTGATGAAATGTTGCGTATGGGCTTTATTGAAGATGTTGAAAATATCTTAAGTAAGATCCCAGCAGAACACCAAACTGCGCTGTTCTCTGCAACCATGCCAGAAGCTATTCGTCGTATTACACGTCGCTTCATGAATGATCCTAAAGAAGTTCGCATTCAAAGCAGTGTAACAACTCGTCCAGATATCAGCCAAAGTTACTGGATGACATTTGGGGCGCGTAAAAATGAAGCATTAATTCGTTTCTTAGAAGCGGAAGACTTTGATGCAGCAATTATTTTCGTTCGTACTAAAAACGCAACATTAGAAGTTGCTGAAGCATTAGAACGTAATGGCTATAACAGTGCCGCATTAAATGGTGACATGAACCAATCATTGCGTGAGCAAACGTTAGAGCGTTTGAAAAATGGTCGTTTAGACATTTTAATCGCGACTGATGTTGCAGCTCGTGGTCTTGATGTTGACCGTATCAGCCTTGTTGTGAACTATGATATCCCAATGGATTCAGAATCTTATGTTCACCGTATTGGCCGTACTGGTCGTGCTGGCCGTGCTGGTCGCGCAATTTTATTTGTTGATAACCGTGAGCGTCGTTTACTGCGCAATATCGAACGTACAATGAAGATGACAATTCCTGAAGTAGAACTGCCAAATGCAGAACTCATCAGCCAACGTCGTCAGGAAAAATTTGCACAGCAAATCGCGCAACAATTAGAAACTAGTAACCTTGACCAGTACCGTGCTCTGTTGCCTAAATTAGCTCCACAAGGTGAAGAAGCGCTGGATATGGAAACACTGGCTGCGGTATTACTGAAAATGGCTCAAGGTGAGCGCGCACTTATTCTGCCACCTGATCCCGTTCGTCGTCCTCGTCGTGAATTTAACGATCGTGACGATCGTCGCCGTGATAACGATCGCGAACGTTCTCCTCGTCGTGAACGTCGTGATGCTGGCGAAATGGATTTATATCGTATCGAAGTGGGTCGTGATGATGGTGTTGAAGTTCGTCATATCGTTGGTGCGATTGCTAACGAAGGTGATATCAGCAGCCGTTACATTGGTAATATCAAACTGTATGGTTCTCACTCAACCATCGAATTACCAAAAGGTATGCCAACTGATTTATTAAGCCATTTCACACGTACGCGTATTATGAACAAACCACTGAATATGCAATTAGTGGGTGATGCTCAATCTCAGCCTTTCCGTGAGCGTCGTAATAACAGCCGTCGTGATGGTCAGCCACAAGGTGGTCGTCGTTTTAGTAACGGTGACCAACCACAACGTCGTGGTAATAACGATCGTGGTGGTGAACGCGGTAACTTCCGTAGTCGTAGTAACGAAGGTACTCCACGTCGTCGTAGCAGCTCTCATAACCAATAAGAGCCTACAATCGACTCAATATTAAATTGAGTTGATGATAAAAAATAAAAACCAGTCAACGAAAGTTGGCTGGTTTTTTTATGCGTATTTATTTTTATTGCTAGGCTTTATTAATTAGCTCAATCACTTTTGTTTCTATCTGTGGTGTGAGTTTTGCATTAATCATGATTTTTATATTTGTTACTAAACCCAGCCGCAAGGATCTCATTACATAAGCGAATTTCTACTTTTAACAATCCGTATGCTATTTATTGTCCCTTAAATTGATGAAAAATTAACTTAAACCAATCGCTTCTTTTAATGGTTTTAAATAACGACGGCTAACAGGAATTTGGCTATTATTGTGTAATATCAATTCAGCCTGCCCATTGTCACCAAAAATAATCTCATTAACATAATCCATATTCACTAAATATTGGCGATGGCAACGAACTAATTGTGTACGTGTTTCTAATGTACGTAGTGTTAATTCAGTAAAGCCTTCTTGGCCTTGATTATTGGTGACATAAACACCACTGAGTCTTGATGTGGCAAATACAGCTTCATCAATGGGCATTAACCAAATACGGCTATGACCTGTGCAGGGAATACACTTTAGACGCTCTTCAGGAGGTGTTAAGAGATCAATATTCTGTTTCTTACCTTGGCGTAAACGATTTAATGTTTTTGTTAAACGCTCTTGCTCCAATGGCTTGAGTAAATAATCAAAAGCGTGCTCTTCAAAAGCTTGAATTGCATACTCTTCAAATGCAGTTAAAAAGACAATATAAGGGCGATGTTCAGGATCTAACATTGTGACCATTTCAAGACCAGTAATACGAGGCATTTGAATATCTAGAAAAACAACATCAGGCTTTTTTCGATGTATTTCTCCTATGGCTTCAATCGCATTACTGCATTCACCAACAATATGAATATCCTTTTCAACTTCAAGTAAACAACGTAAGTTTTCACGAGCCAACGGCTCATCATCAACGATTAATATATTCATTTTTATGTAGTTTTATCCATGCTTTTTTCGAGAGGTAAGCAGATTTTCACCTTTGTATATTTATCGGCTTGGCATTCAACTAAAACACCATAAAGCTCGCCATAGCGTAATTTTAATCGTTTATCCACTAGTCTCATGCCTAAACCTAATTGATGCGATGGGCATTGATGACGGTAAAGTCCAGCATTATCACAAATTTCGATAATGATTAAATGGTGCTCTTGATATGCTCTAATTGTAATCTTTCCTGTGTCCAATAACTGTGATGTTCCATGTTTAATTGCATTCTCGACCATGGGTTGAAGAGAAAATGCCGGTAAGCGTGCATTAGCTAAATTTTCAGGAATTTGAATATCAATCTGTAACCGTTCCTGAAAACGCGCTTTTTCGATTTGTAAATACGCATTCACATGTTCAATTTCGTCACTTAATGTCACTACGGCTTCAGGTCTTTTTAAATTCTTACGAAAGAACGCAGAAAGAAATTGCACTAATTGTTTTGCTTGTTCACTATCACGGCGAATAACGGCTTGTAGTGTATTTAACGCATTAAAAAGAAAATGTGGATTTACTTGTGCATGCAGAAGTTTAATCTCTGATTCTAAAAGTGATTGCTTATTTCGCTCATATTGTCCTGCCAGAATTTGCGCAGATAATAAACTAGCAATACCTTCTCCTAAAGTACGGTTAATTGAACTAAACAGGCGATTTTTAGCTTCATAAAGTTTTATTGTTCCAATGACTTGATTATTTTCACCTCTTAGCGGAATAACTAAGGTTGATCCTAGTTTGCAATGAGGGGAAAGAGTGCAACGATAGGGTGTTTCATTACCGTCAGCATAAACAACTTCATTATTATTAATGGCTTGTTTCGATTGTTCTGATGAAATAGGCGTACCGGGTAAATGGTGATCAGCGCCAATACCAATAAAAGCCAGCAGCTTTTCTCTATCTGTAATAGCAACCGCACTGACTCTTAATTCTTGATAAATAACTTTTGCAACTCGGGTGCTATTGTCTTGATTAAATCCTTTACGCAAAATACCTTCGGTGCAAACGGCGATTTTTAATGCTTGTGTTGAGAATGCACTGGTATATTTTTCAAATATAGCGCGTCTATCTTGTAATATTCGAATAAACATCGCCGCACCAATGGTATTGGCTACGATCATAGGGGCGGCAATATCTTTAACTAAGGCAAGTGCTTCATTAAACGGGCGTGCCAATAATAAGATGATGCTCATCTGTATTATTTCAGCAAAGAAGGTAACTGCCGCTGCCGTCCACGGATTAAATATTCGGTGCATCTGCCCGTGTTTTACGTAATAACGGTGAACTAGCCCACCAATTAATCCCTCTGCAATAGTTGATACCATACAGCTAAATGCAGTCATACCACCGAGCGAATAGCGATGTAAGCCTCCCGTAAAACCAACGAGAAAGCCGACATAAGGGCCGCCTAGCAACCCACCTAAGACGGAGCCAATAGCACGCGTATTAGCAATAGAATCATTAATATGTAGCCCAAAATAAGTACCCATAATGCAGAAAATAGAGAATATGACGTAGCACATCAATTTATGTGGTAGCTTTATAGTGACCTGTAAAAGTGGCGTAAATAGAGGTGTTTTGCTTAAAAACCAAGCAATAATTAAATAAACGCACATTTGCTGTAATAACAGCAAAATAAGATCAAATTCATACATAAGTATTGAGTACCGTTCTCTTTTCTATCTGATAAATATAAAAAGTTCAGATAAAGCGGGATATTAATTAGGCAATAAAGTTCGATATAAGAATAACTTAATCGCACTATCAAAGAAAATATTCCTTTGCATCAGTGATCTGGCGCACAAAATTCTTAAAGAAATTCTGAGTTATTGTGTAATATAACTCAGTCAGTGAGTGTTCTACTTCACTATTAAGGTCTAATCGTTATATGAAAAAAAGAGCCATTTATCTTATTTTATTAATGCTAATACTAATTGCATTAGCCGTACTTTTCCGCGCGCATAATCAATATTTATTATTGCAAGGAGAAGTTGATGCTCCAGAAGTGATTGTTGCCTCTAAAGCCAAAGGTCGTGTTATTGAACGTCATATAGAGCGAGGTGATGATGTTAAAAAAGGGCAATTGATGATCACATTAGAAAGCCCTGAACTTAATGCGCAAGTTGCTGCACTTGAGGCCGCTAAAGCACAAGCTCAAGCTCAATTAGATTTGTCATTACATGGCACAAGAGAAGAGAGCATTCGCAACCTAGAAGCGGTGCTGGCTCAAGCCAAAGTAGAAGCAGCAAATGCGACAAGAGATTATCAGCGTATTAGCACAGTGGCTAGCCAAGGCTATGTATCAGCGACAGAATTGGATAATGCACGCCGCAGTCGAGATGTTGCATCACAACGCGTAAGAGCAGCGCAAGCAGAATTGGATGAAGCCAAAAATGGCGATCGTATTGAATTACGCCATAAATATACAGCAGCAGTACAACAGGCAGAACAACAACTTATTGAATTGAAGATCCAACAAAACGATCTCCAAGTTAAAGCGCCAGTGGACGGAGAAGTTGGTCCTATTCCTGCGGAAATAGGTGAACTTTTTAATGCCAATAGCCCGCTTGCTACCCTTATTCGTCTTCCTGAAGCTTATTTTGTTTATAACCTTCGTGAAGATATTTTAGCGAATATTCGCAAAGGTGATCGTATTACGATTACGGTTCCTGCATTAGGTAATAAAGAGGTAGAAGCTGAAATTCGTTATATTGCACCAATGGGTGACTACGCAACCAAAAGAGCGACAAGAGCAACGGGTGATTTCGATTTAAAAACGTTTGAAATTCGACTGTATCCTGTGGCGCCGATTGAGGGACTACGTCCTGGAATGAGTGCGTTATGGCGCTGGGATAAATAAGGGCGAATAATGAGAGTAAAAGCAGCTTGGCGTGGCTTTAGTAGCGCATTTTCACGAGAAACTCATATGGCAGTTCGTAGCCCGGTTTTTCACTGGCTAAGCTGGTTATTTCCATTAATGTTGTTCACGTTAATTAGTGCTAACTTTTCTGAAGGTACATTGCTGAATTTGCCAGTTTCTGTGATCAATAATGATAATAGCCCATTATCGCGAACACTGATCAGAGACTTAAATGCAGGCTCTCATGCGCAATTAAATACGCTAGATGGTAATCCTCGTACTGCAATGGAACGGCTTGGTAGCGCAAAGGATTACGCGATACTTACGATCCCCCGCCATTTTGAAAGCAACGTATTAGCTGGAAAGCAGCCCACCACACGTATGTATTACAACGGGTTATATTATGCTGCTGGGAGTTATGCAATACAGGATTTTAGTGGACTAATTGCAGAACTTAATGCGCAATATCGCACGGTCTTAGCGCAAGAAATGAATAAACCTGTTCCACCATTGGCAAAAGTGACTTTCTCTTATGACAGTTTGTTTAATGCCAGTGGTAGTTATATTTATTATCAGCAATTTGCGGCTACGATCCATATGCTTCAACTATTTGTCGTGACCTGCACGATTTATTCGTTGTCGCGCGGTAATATGCTCTTGAATATTAAGCCCTTCACATTTGCACTTATTGGTAAGCTCACTCCTTACACTCTGTTTTTCTTAACCTTATTAATTATTGAATTAGCAGCATTAGTGCATTTTTCGGGGGCGAAGGTGAATGGTAATCCGCTATATATGGTGTTGGTCGGATTCTTTTATATTATTGCGGCTCAAAGTGTGGGGTTACTGCTTTTTGCGTTTACCAATAGTGCGATCACGGCATACAGTATGATAGGGATGTTGGTGAGTATTGCATTAGCATTTTCAGGCATGGCTGTACCTGAACTCTCAATGATATTACCTGCACAAATTATTTCGAATCTAGAACCTTTAACTCACGCCTTAAATGCGATGTTTGATATCTTCTTAAGAGAAGTATCATTACAAGGTATTTTGTATGTTTGCTCACTCTTGCTGATTTATCCTTTTGCTATCGCCTTCTTAGTTCGCAAACGTATTTTTAAACGATTGGAATTACAGGTAGGTGTTGCATGATGCAGATGTACTTCCAAACCTTTAAGCGCGTTCTATTGGGTATGCTAGAAAAACCTATGTGGATGTTGTTAATTGTTTCTCTGTGTGTGATGAGTTTGGTTTATGCCAAACCTGTTTTATGGGATCTACCTGTCGCTGTTATCAATCAAGATCACAGTCCAGCCAGTTATTCACTTATTCGCGCACTAAACTCGACACCTAAATTAAGCATCAAGAACTATGATAATTTAGATGAAGCACGCCACGATATGATTATGCGAGAGCTTTTTGCCATCATTATTGTGCCAACTGATTTTGAAAAGAAATTACTCAATGGTAAAGATGTCACTGTTCCTGTCTTTGGTGATGCCACAAACCGTCTTGCCAGCGGGCAAATTCAGCAGGAATTAATGTTGGCTTATCAACAGTTATTAGATTCTTACAATGGGCGCATTTTACAAAATGCAGGCTTTAGTGTTAAGCAATCAAAAATCCTATTAAAGCCTATTCAGGGTGAAACTATTGCGATGTATAACCCTGGGGTAAGTTTTGCCGCGATTATTTTTCCAGGATTATTAGTGATGTTATTGCAACATTCCCTTTTAATTGCTTGTGTGCGTGTCAGTATTGCCGTGAGAAGTACGCCAAAAGGAAAGCCACCATTAGCGGTCTATTTAGGAGCGCTATCGGCACTTATTCCGATTTGGTTATTTTTATCCGCGGTATTCTTTGCATTATGGCCTTGGGTATTAGGTTATCGCCAAGAGGCTCCACTTTATCAAATCTGGATGCTGACATTTCCATTCTTATTGGCAGTCTTAGGATTAGGTAAATTAATTACAGAATGCTTACGTAGTGTTGAGATGATTTATCTAACACTGGCATTTGTTACAACCCCTGTGTTCTATATTTCCGGTACGATTTGGCCATTACAAGCGATGCCTAACTGGGTATTTGCCATTTCATCTGCATTACCTTCTACATGGGCAGTAAACGCCATGGCTGGAATTAACCAGATGGGATTGTCATTCCAAAGTATATTAGGTGATATCGTGATGATGCTGGTTTTAGGTGTGATTTACACCGTATTAGGTGTACTGGTGGGTATGTTACGTAATGGTGAATTAAGACATATTACGCACCAATTTAAGCATTGGTTACATCATCGCGGTGAGTCAAAATAAAAAGCCCTTATGGGCTTTTTATTCCAACATATTATATTTTTACTCTACTAATTCCAATCCTGCCAATTTACGCCAATAGCCATTACAGTCATGATGATGAATTGTTGTCAGTGGTTGTTGACCTTGTTCATTTTGTCGAAATTGCTGCAAGGTATCAAAAATCGTGTCAGATTCAGGAGATAATCGGATAATATCCACTAGACCTGCCATTGACGCTAAATCATTACCTAAATTGTAACAGTAGCCACTTTGCGTTTGAATACCATTTAAAACAAAGACTTGTTGGTTCTCTTGCGATAATACTTCACGGCCTTGAGGGTATTTTTGGCAACAAGTTTCACAATCATCTTTAGAGCGATTTTCAGAACGGGCAGTAAAACAACGCGCAGAATAGGCTAAAGGAAGATGCCCGTAAGCCAATACTTCAACTTCAAATTTATCTCTAATCGCTAATTCTTCGCATTGAATTAGCAGATTATTTAACCACTCACGAGAAAGCTCAACAGGCATACACCAACGTATCATGCCTTGCTTATACAATAAACGTAGTGCATAAGCGTTGTAGCAATTTAACCCATGGCCTGCGACAAAAGGAAGATTGCGCTCATAAAGCATGTTGATCACGCCAAAATCATGCGCTTCAACTAAAAATTCACCGTTATCAACTAACTTAGCAATTTCTTTTAATTCAGATGGTGCTTGTAATAATGCTAAGGTAGAAAGAACCACTTGTTTACCGCTTTTAGCGACTTCTTTGGCAAGATTTATCCAATCTTGAGGCTTGATTTCCCTGCGCTTACTGCAAACTGTTTCACCTAAATAGATAATATCTGCATCACACTGTTTTGCTTTTTCATAGAAGGTTTCAAGCGTCTCTTTTTGCCAATAATAAAGTACAGAACCTAATGCATATTTCATTTTTATATCCTTATTATTGCCATTTACGGTGATAAGCACCTAAGGTTGTTTGCGTTCCTTCTGATATTTTTCCTAATGCATTCATCCAACGCGGGTGAGTACTAAAACCTTGAGGATCTTTCTTGCACTGATCAATTGCAGCGCGCCAAACTCTTGCGACTTCAGTGACATAAGCAGGGCTACGCTGGCGACCTTCAATTTTGACGGATGCAATATTCATCGCCATGAGTTCAGGTAATAGGGAAAGGGTATTTAAGCTAGTTGGCTCTTCTAAGGCGTGATAACAGTGATCATCAACAAAATAGCGCCCTTTGCATAATGTCGGGTAACCAGCATTTTCATTGGGTGAATAGCGGTCGATAAGCACATCATTAAGACGAGATTCCATGCCTTGTGGAGTCTGCTGCCAACGTACAAAACGAGCAGGAGAGCAAGCACCAACGGTATTAGGAGATTCACCTGTTAAATAAGAAGAAAGATAGCATCGACCTTCAGCCATAATACATAAGCTACCAAAGGCAAAAACTTCTAAAGGTACTGGACTCGTTTGTGCTAATTGTTTCACTTGATGAAGAGATAGAACACGAGGAAGAACAATACGCGCCACATCGAAGTTACGTTGATAAAACTCAATAGCTTGTGTATTGGTTGCTGAGGCTTGTACAGAAACATGGCGTTCAATATGAGGATAACGCTCTGCAGCGTACTCTAACATGGCGATATCCGCCAAGATAAAAGCATCCGCACCTAAAGATGCTGCCATATCAACGGCTTTTTGCCAGCGGTCAAATCCATCAGGATGAGCAAAGGTATTTATTGCAATATGCAATTTTCGCTGGTGGCGATGAACATAATTAACCGCTTCTTGTAACTTCTTTTCTGTGAAATTTAAACCAGCAAAATGTCTTGCGTTAGTATCATCTTTTAAGCCGATATAAACGGCATCCGCACCATTATCTATGGCCGCTTTTAAGGCAGGTAAATTACCCGCTGGGCACAGCAATTCCATCTTCACTTCCCTTTAGAAATTAAGAATGATCAGAAATTGTAATGAGCAAGATAAAAAAAGGTTTTGATTTAGGGCAGAGAACTCTGTTTTTTGCTTAAGTAAAATCAAAGAACTCAAAATGTGAACAACGGATTAACCGAATATTGATATAGGATCGCAGAATATCTGTCTATATCTGGCACAATAGCCCGTAATTTTATTTATAGGAGTCCGAACGTGTTTAACAAAATTCGTACCCATTTGGTTAAAGAGGGACCTCGTTTTTTACGTTACCCTTTACAAGTTACGCCATTTGCTTTGCAACGTGACATTTTAGAACAGTTCTTAAGTTGGCAATTTCGTGAATCGTTAGCTGAAGGTGATTTACACTTTTTAGAAGATAAATGGCTAAAAGTTGAGATAAGAGACTTACATTTACAGTGGTTTATCAGTGTTCGTGATGATAAATTAGTGGTTAGTCGCTTAGAAAAAGAAGATGTCAGCTTTAGTGGAAATGCTAATGATCTTATTTTAATAGCTGCCCGCAAAGAAGATCCTGACACCTTATTTTTCCAACGTCGTCTACAAATTGAGGGTGATACAGAACTCGGGTTATATGTTAAGAACCTGATGGATGCAATTGAATTAGACTCAATGCCATCTGTGTTGCGTTTTGGTTTATTACAACTGGCTGAGTTTGTAAAAAGTGGGCTTCAAGAAGAAAAAGAAGACACGCTACACAGCCATGAACTGAGCTCAACTTCATGCTAATACGTGTTGAAATTCCCGTTGATATTCCTGCAATTGATAACCTTTTACGCCAAGCGTTTCCGACAAGTGCTGAAGCTGATTTAGTCGGACACTTACGTGAAGAAGGGTTATTAACATTAGGCATGGTGGCAATTAGCGATGAGGGCCAATTGATTGGCTATATCGGTTTTACACCTGTTGATATTGATGGAAAAGATTGTCAGTGGGTAGGGCTTGCACCACTTGCTGTTGCGCCTGATTTCCAAAACCAAGGTATTGGACGTCAACTGATTAATGAAGGGCTAGATAGTCTAAATGAATTTGGTTACGGTGCAGTTGTGGTGTTGGGTGAGCCTGAGTACTATCAAAAATCAGGATTTATCCCAGCTAAGTCACAAGGCTTACATTGCAAATGGCCTGATACAGAAGATGCTTTTCAGCTTTATGCGTTAGAAAATGGCAATGTTGATGATATCCATGGTTTAGTCAACTATTCACCATTGTTTGACCAATTTAGCTAAATTTATTTATCTTGTATTAAATACAGTGCAATGTCTGAAGGCTGGTCAATGATCAGCTTTTCTTTTTGCGTTTTTTTCAGCTGCTTTAACTGGTATTCAAGTTGAGAAGCTCGTTGTCTATCTCCTACCTGACAATAAAACTCTAGTAATAAAGGGCCTTTACCTTTCAGTGCTTTAGCGCCAGTTCCATTCTGATGTTGTTGAAAACGCCTCTCAACATTTGTTGTGATCCCTGTATAAAGAGAACCGAGACGATTTCTAACGATATAGAGTGACCATATTGTCTCCGTCATCATTTTTTCCTTTTCGTGCTATTTTTTCTTTTGATAAATAATATTTCTTAATTTTTTAAGTGAGTAATTTATCGTTTTATCAAAATAAAATCTATTAGATATATCAGTATGTTGTGAAATATTTGTGACAATAGGTTCTATCATTTAAAAAATAACATTCAATTTTTTTGAAAATGAACAGCAATTATTGCTAATTTTAAAGTTAAACGAAAGTGCATAATATGATCCACATCACAGAGAGACACTCCGCGATACTTAGCAAAATTAGAATATATTTGGAGTTTATTATGAAAAAATCTACATTAATCGCTGCTACATTAGCTTTAAGCGCTATTTCATTTGGTTCAATCGCATCTGATAGTGTATCAAAAAGTTCTTCGATGAATGGTGAGTATATCACAATCACAGGTAGTGATACTTTAGATGGCTTAACTGCTAAGATTGCCCAAATCGCAAAAGATGAAGGCGCAAAAAGCTTTAAAGTTGTAGGTGCAACAGGCGATAATTACCTCACTGTAGATGCTGAAATTTATCGTTAATATTAACTCTTTCAGATAAATAACCGGCAATAAGAGACATTCGGAAAGACGCTCGTTTTGGTGATATAATTATCAACTAAACAGCGTCTCTTTGTGTGTCTATACAGGTATATTATGTCTTCTTCAGATTCGATCAAAATAATTAAACAATATATACGTGATAAGCATGTATTTACCTTATGCACAACACGTTCATTGAGTGATGTTTGGTGTGCTAATTGTTTTTATTGGTTTGATGAAAATCAGATGAGACTTGTTTTTCTTTCTGAAAAGAAAACACGGCATGCTCAAATGATGCAGGAAAATTTATTAGTTGCAGGAAGTATTAGCACCCAAGAAATTGCAGTATCCGATCTGCAAGGTATTCAATTTACAGGTTCGGTTGCTTTATTGGCTGGTAAGGACGACATCAATGCAAGAAAACATTATTGTTTACGTTTTCCTGTCGCATTAGCCGCCATCCATGTGCCTTTATGGGAATTGCAATTACAAGAAATTAAGATGGTCAATAATCAATTAGGCTTTGGAACTAAGCTCTATTGGCAGCGTGACTAAACTTATTTTTTCTTAACTTTCTACTATTCCCAAAAATAATGACTTTTTTGTTCCCATCCTTTTAAAGACATACAAGAAGTGTAGAAGGTTTTTCTGTCTTCTTGATTAATGTCTTCAACATAGCTTTCTGTCATGGGTACACGTTCAGTGTAGGTTTTTTTATCACCACAATGGTCTTTATCATCCTTACGACATGTCTTTTGTACATCACGATAGACAGTCCGTTGTAGCACTTCTTTGCGGATAGGGTAGCGAGTATTGGCATCGAAATCGCAAATGAGTTTTGCTTCTTGTAATGTGTAATCTGATGCACCTTGAGGTTCCCAAGTAGTGCTGCAACCCGAAAGTAAGATCATTGAAAATACAGAGAAAAGGGCCAATTTCATATCAAATATCATCATAAAAAGAATAGTTAAGAGTGTTAATAATAAAACAAAACTAATCACTTTTACCATCTTTTTTGAAAATGATTCGCATTTGATAACAGGAGTGATTAAGTAAGTATTTGGATAACCTACTACTGGATAAAATATATAAAGACCAATATCGTAAGATTTAGTGAGTTATATAATACTAATTAATGCTCCTTTTTTTTCTAAATCAGCTACAACTTGTACATCGGTTGACAAAGCCAAATATTCTTCATTAAACAAAACAATTCTTCCATAAGATGTCACTAAATCAGTCGTTTTTTGTAAATAATCATTAGGTTTGTATTTACAGATGGTAAAACCATAGCTTTTTAAGGTACTACACTGTTTCTCAATATTTATTTCTTTTATATGCCCTTGATTGGGGGCGCAGAGAAAATACTCGACTGCATAACGTTGTAAAACAGGTGAAGTGCAAATTGCGTCTGTGAATTGGTGGGGGGCTATACGGACTAGTAGACTCATATCTATTAGAGAGTGTGAATTACATCGTTCAACAAGGCTTGGTCCAAGACCTCCATGCATTCTTGCTCCAGATTCAATCAGTACTGGGCCATTTGAAGACATAATTATTTCATTATGTGAAGTACCATTTTTGATACCGAGTGAAGTAAGTACAGATTTTGTATAGTCAACCAGTTCTGGAAATAGATTAACAGGCTCCGTAACCATCTGATGATAAATTGGAATGCCATTTACTTTTTGTTTTAGATACTTAAATATATTTACAATGAAATGTACACCATTGCTACTCACTGCATCTACTACATATTCTATACCATTGATTTTTTGTTCAATAAGTAATTCTTTGTTTTTATTTCCAGAGTAATCAAATGTATTTATTAACAAGTTAAATGCATTTTTTATTTCAGCCGTATTTTTACAGAAAAATACACCTTCGGTTCCAAAGGAACAAACGGGTTTTATTACATATTCCTTGAAGGGGTTTTCTTCACACCATGTTAATATTTTGGATAATTGACCCGAGCGATAGTGAGGAATGTAACGAATCCCATCAAGCATCAATTGTTTCTGCATCAGATATTTATCACGCCTAGCTTGGCTGAGTTTAAATAGATTAGGGAGTAGATTCCATCTATGACAAAGTAGATCAAAAATAAGAACTCCAGGCTCTGAACCACATATGATGAAATCAGGTGCACGCCCCAGTGCTAATTCTATTTGCTGTGCAGCTTCTTCATGTGAAGCATAATTAAACACAGCAGAATAATCCTCTTCCTTGAACGTAGACACAATCGTAGGAGGAAGATTATTATTTGTAATCAGAGCAATAACGTTATATCCATAAAGTTCTTTAACTCTATTTGCAAAAATAGCGCCACTGGAAAATGGATCTACGATCAATACATATTTATCGTTCATTTAACCTCCTTATATAATTTCAATCTCGAAATCTTCAT
This sequence comes from Proteus sp. TJ1640, assembly GCF_003144445.1. Lineage (NCBI taxonomy): Bacteria > Pseudomonadati > Pseudomonadota > Gammaproteobacteria > Enterobacterales > Morganellaceae > Proteus > Proteus sp. TJ1640. The sequence goes on along the minus strand of NZ_PENY01000018.1, from coordinate 122,685 downwards.
CAGGAAAGGAACAACAAGCAAGGTAGATGTTTTCAGCTATTTCCTTTTCTGATAAACAAAAATCGGGATTATTTCTGACTTTTCCATTTTTTAATTTATATTTACAACTACCACATATTCCCAAATGGCATTTGTGTCTAATAGGAATGTTGTGATGTAACAGATTATCAAGAATACTTTTATTGTTATCGACTAATAATTCACAATTAAGATCCTGGACTTGAATAATGCAGATAGATTCCATTTTTAGCTCATTATTGGCGCTATAAGCCAATTCTAGAAATAATAGCTTCCACAGATTCAAGATAAATATTTATCTCATTACAATTATCTGTTTCTTCAATGATTTCTCTCGCATAGGGCATGCGAGAAAGTCTGAAGGCTTCTTTCCAAGCTCCCAGTTCATTATTGGCAAATAAATCAGCAGTTCTTAACATAATATTTTTCATGTGCTTGCGTTCACTAAAGGTTAAATCTCGCACAATATCATAAGCAACATAGCTGAATACGCTTGAATGGCTCCATTCATCTTGAGCATGAACTTTTGTGACTTCATGGCAAAGTCTTTGAATACTATTATCTTCAGCCATGACTTTCAGATAATCAGTTATGAGGGTTTCGCTCGCACATGCTACTGCAAAACAAGTAAGCCTTCTTTGCCATTCTGCATTACAATCAGCAAGCATCATCTGGCGACATTTAATTAAATTAAAATCTGTATAATGTAGAGGCTCTAATCTTCGACGGTCGTATATATAGTTACAGGCTATTATTGACATTCTAGTATGTAATGCTTCATCCAAAAGGGCTTCGGACATTACATCCTGTAATTCCACTCTATTTATCGAATTTATTGGAGGACGTTTTATAATATCTTCACAGGCAGGCGTCACGACATCGCATTCTATATAGATTGTTTTTAGGTTATAAATACCCCATGCATAAGATAAGCAACGGCTTTTAATATCTTGAGATGCTTCTCTCCATGCATCATGGTTTCGAAATGGCAATAACGATTCGCTAAAATCACTCTTTGATGGTTCAAAAGCTAATTCAGAATAATCAGTGTGTTTGTTGTTTACCGCTGCTCGGTTTTTCCAGAGTGCAGAAAGTTTTTTCAGCATAAATGCAACATTTTCACTATCTGGTATTACAATATCCTTTGTCATAATTAATTCCTTTTAAATATTAATTTCCTACTTATTTTCCCTGCGAATAAAACTCATAAAAATGGCACCTATAAGTGCGAAAATAGAAGAAATTATTAATGTATATTCCCATTGGGCCTCATCTAATAGTTTTCCATAAAAGACAGCAGATAGCGCACTACCCAGATAAAAGGCAAGCTGTCGTATACTTGTAGATAAAAGCATTCTCTTCTTGGCAAAACCTGTAATTGCAAGAGTATCCAATAATGGCATTAGGCAATAGTTGAGAAATAGCCTAATAAAATAGAGTGAGGTGAAAATGATTAACGGTATATTATATGAGGCTAGATAGAGGCATAACGCAGTTAGTATACCCACAATAATAATAGTTGGCTTTAGGGGGAAGTTTTTAACTAAAAGTGGGGCACATAATGCACCAATGATGCTAACAATTTTATCTCCTCCCATTATTAAGGCTATTTCACTGACATTTATGGAGTAAGCTAGGCTAATCACAATATTTATAAATCGAAAAATGAGAGTAATAGAGGCTCCTAGAAGTAGTGATGCAATGAATAGAGCGACGAAATTCTTCCACTCCATATTGTTATCCCAAGTAAATTTTCTAATATCTCGTTCAGGTTCTGAGATACCTTGGATAGATTTCGCACGAAAATAAATCATTAAAAGAGAAACTATAAAAGATGCAATGAGAAGCCCTTGGTAATTGGTTAAGGCTGTTGCGGGAGAATAATAGGTTACTAAACTGGTTACTACTGAACCTATCATTGCTGCCCATAAGTAAGAAACAAAGAAATAACTGAATAATGTTGTTCTATATTCAACCTTAATGTTGGAACCAATCAAAGAATTTCCCAAAGATAAGAGAGCTATCATGCCAGAAAGGATAAATCCTAATGCGATAGCACTACTCCATACGGATGTCAGTATTGGTAGTAAAATAAATGGGATTGCATAAACAAATGAAAAAAGAAGGAGTAACTTTTTTTGAGACATTCGTCTACTCAAATAGATCAGAGGAATTACGGCACAAGTCATCATTACCATTGCTATTGCATATATGTAACCTGTCGTAGTCTTGTCTACACCACGAGTTTCAAGATAAAAATTATATATAGCATCGAATATCCCATTACTTAATCCCATCAAAAATGTTGCGATAAGAAAGTGAAGCACAATAGGATTGAAATGTTTAATCTTTCTAAACATTGTTATACCTTTTTTCTTGTATGTAATAATGGGATCCTCGTGAATTCTTCAAATAATTTTTCACCTTCTATCCATTCGCCATATCCAGATGCGCTATGAATATGTCCAGCCCCTTGAACGCAATATGTTTTACTTCCCCACAATTCAGCGAGTGCACGTGCACGAGTTTTACTGAGGTATTTATCATTATCGCTATATATCAGTAATGATCGTACACCTAATGGTGTTGATGGTAGTGGTCGTTGCTGATGAATTGGAGAGATTGCTGATTTAGCATCTACATCGGCTGGTGCTACAAGGATAATGGCTTTTATTTTGTTACATCTGTTAGACGATGCCCACTGCGCAATAGTGACTGCACCACAACTATGACCAAGAAGTATAATATCTCCATCGGTTTTATTAATAATTTCGTTAAGTTTTTCAATCCACTCAGAACGGGAGGGATTATTCCAATCATTTTGTTGTACACGAGTGACATTGGTATATTTTTTTTCCATATAGGATTGCCAATGATCTGCACCAGAATTTGTATATCCAGGAACGATGAGATAAGTTGCTTTCATTTAATTTATTCCTCTCGTATTTGTTGAAAGGGAATTTCAATGCCAAAATTTTCTAATAACAAATCCGATAGTTCTCGTTTATTCGCAATTTGAAAAGATGAAGATAGATATCCTCTAACTTCAGTAAAAACATTATTTCGGATACTTATTCTTCCATTTTCTTTTGGTAAACTAGCAACTATATTGGTATTAAGAAGACTTTCTGAGGAATTAATTGTGTAAAAATGAGCCATACTTATATCGGGTTCTAGTGCCTCTATATCGTGAAAGGCATATATATTTTCCCAAATTGCATCATGTTGACTATTTTCCTTTATTGAAACAATCCACCCAAATTCAGAATGCCAATTAACTTTTGAAGAAAGAAAAGAATGCTCATGTACATAACCATCTATCAACATCAGTGGTGAGCGAGGTCCTTTTGCACCATATCCAATATCAAATATCCATTTGGTTTCATCAATTGTTACAATAAAGAGTAGATGTGTTGTAGGTGTTATTAATGGAGTTAAAAGCCTTGCTAACCTAACACTATACGAGTAGCCAATGTGCTCAAAGAATGATTTAATTAAAATAGAAAAATCAAAACAAATGCCACCTCTTTTATTAAATATTATTCTATTTGCAATATTTTGATAAGAAAGAAGTTTAAAAGTGCTTTTTTTCATTTCAATATTTTCAAACGGAATAGAATAAAAATGTGCATGATGAAATTTAGATAGAAATTTATAATTTGCAACTAATGGAAGATCTATATTTAATCGCTTTAGATAATGATGTATGTATTTCATATTTATTGATCTCTAATTTAATTTCTATCTGGAATTATAGAAAAGATAAATAATGCAATCATAATTTTAAATATTTAATTAAAATATGGGTTGTTAAAAACATATTACATAAAAAAATCCTGATCAATATTTTTTTTACTAAATTGAATCTTTTATTAATAGATGCGGTTATTTTAATTTCTTTGTATTTTAATTATATTTAAATATATTGATTTAATAATAATTATTTTATTTTTTATTTTGATATTTTTAATGATTTTTATTTTAAATATATTTAATTAAATTTATAGTTGAAATGAAAAATGAGAATATTTAAATAATTATTGATTATATTAAAAGGCCTGATCCCAGTTGAATATCGGAATCAGGCCTTACAAGTTACTTAATAAAAGTGTCCAATTTCAAGGATCCACTTCAAAAAATGGGCTTTTAGGTGTTACTCAAATGATGAAAGATTTTTTTCTATCTCTGCATCTATTTCAGTGTGTTGAAGATGTTTAACACCGAGTTTCTTTTTCAATTCGGTACCTAGCTTTACGAGTTGTGCTCGATTGGCTTTAGACTGTTTTTTATCCCATTTCTTTAAATGGTAGTTCAGTTCATGTTCTTCAGAAAAGTTTACATATTTATTATCACTTAAAGGCATACATCCTCCAGTTAATTCAATGTGTATTATTTCAACTTATGGATCACCTGATTACTACTACCACGCCACAGTAATGCGGGATCATAAAGTTCTTGTATGAATTTTCCATCAATCAGTACGTTAATATAGTTAACGACTTCTTGCTGCTCTGGGGTTAAGTCTGCTAGCAAATAGCCAGTCCAAACCCAAATATCTTTTTCAGGGCATTGCGTTTTAACACGTTTTACCAATTTTAATATAGCAGAAAGATTTTGAGGGTGTAGGGGATCGCCACCTGAAAGTGATAATCCTTGTCGTTTGATTCGATTGTCTTGAAGATCGGCAATAATCTGATCTTCCATCTCTTGTGTAAATGGCTTGCCTGACGTTAATGACCACGTTGATTTGTTATAACAGCCTCGGCATTGGTGTATGCACCCTGAAACAAACAGGGTGCAACGAGTACCTGGACCATTGACAACATCAACAGGGTAATATTGATGGTAATTCACACTATTAACCTAACTGACCATTTGCTAGATGTTTCACACGACGTTTAACTTCTTCTTGCTTACCCGCATTAAATGGACGTGAATCTGGGCTACCTAAATATCCACATACACGGCGAATAACAGACACTCTCGCTGGATTGTGATTACCACAACGTGGGCAAGTAAACCCTTTGCTAGTGCAAGAGAATTCACCGGTATAACCACAATCGTAACATTCATCAATTGGGGTATTTGTGCCGTAATAAGGAACTCGGGTATAGCTGTAATCCCACACATCTTCTAATGCTTTAAGGTTATGTTGTAAGTTGGGATATTCGCCATAGCAAATGAAACCGCCATTGGCTAATGGTGGATAAGGTGCTTCAAAATCTAGTTTGTCGTATGGATTTACTTTCTTTTCAACATCTAAGTGGAAGCTATTGGTGTAATAACCTTTATCTGTAACACCAGGAATAATGCCAAACTCAGCTGCATCTAAACGACAGAAGCGATCACATAAGTTTTCACTTGGTGTGCTGTAAAGGCTAAAACCATAACCTGTTTCAGCTTTCCACTGATCTGTTGCTTCGCGTAGACGATTGATAATCGCCACCGCTTTTTCTCTTAAGATCTCGTCATCAAAAACGTGAGTTTGAGTACCAAACAGTGCATTAATGGTTTCATGGACACCGATATAACCTAATGAGATTGATGCTCTGCCATGTTTAAAGATTTCAGCTACATTATCATCTGCTTTTAAGCGAACACCACAAGCACCTTCCATATAAAGGATTGGGGCAACACGGGCTTTGACATTTTCTAAACGAGCAATACGTGTCATCAGTGCTTTTTTCGCTAATTCGAGGCGAGAGTCAAGTAGTGACCAAAACGTGGCTTCATCACCTTGAGCTTCAATAGCGATACGCGGTAAGTTCAGGCTGATAACGCCTAGGTTATTACGACCTTCGTGGATCATCTCACCATTTTCTTCGTAAACACCTAAGAAGCTACGGCAACCCATCGGCGTTTTAAATGAACCCGTTACTTTAACCACTTGATCGTAATTTAAGATATCGGGATACATGCGTTTACTTGCACATTCAAGAGCAAGTTGTTTGATATCGTAATTAGGATCACCAAATTTATGGTTTAAGCCATCTTTAATGGCAAAAACGAGTTTAGGGAAAACCGCCGTTTTACGGTTTTTGCCTAAACCAGCCATACGATTTTCAAGAATAGAACGTTGAATTAAACGTGCTTCTTTTGATGTGCCAAGGCCAAAACCAAAAGTGACAAATGGTGTTTGTCCATTAGCGGTATGTAGTGTATTAACTTCATACTCTAAAGATTGGAATGCGTCGTAACACTCTTTTTCAGTGCGCGCATTGGCATAGGCTTCTTTATCAGCAATTTGCCATTCTTGCGCGACTTTATAGTGTTTGTCATAACTTGATTTTACAAACGGCGCTAATACTTCATCGATACGATTTATCGTTGTACCACCATAAATATGGCTTGCCACTTGTGCGATAATTTGTGCAGTTACTGCTGTTGCTGTTGAAATAGATTTAGGGGGTTCTATTTCCGCATTTCCCATTTTAAAACCATTGTTTAACATGCCGTTAAGGTCAATTAGCATACAGTTAAACATAGGGAAAAACGGTGAATAATCGAGATCATGATAATGAATTTCACCACGCTCATGAGCGAGTACCACATCTCTTGGCAGGATATGTAATTTTGCGTAATGTTTAGCCACAATACCCGCAAGTAAATCACGTTGGGTAGGGATAACCTTACTGTCTTTATTCGCATTTTCATGAAGAATAGAGACATCACTTTGTTCGATAAGACCTCGGATTTCCTGAGTTAATCTTCCTCGTTGCTCACGGGCAACATCTCGGTCATGACGGTATTCAATATAGGCTCTGGCAACATCTTTATGTTTGCCAGCCATCAGCTGATTTTCTACGGCGTCTTGGATCTCACGGATATCGACATTCGAACGTCCTGCGAGAGATTGTGAAACAGATTGAGCGACAGATACGCAATAATCATCATCAGTGATCTCACAAGCTACGGCGGCTCTTTTGATAGCATCGCTGATGCGGGTTTGGTCAAAAGAGACTTTACATCCGTCTCGTTTTATCACTATGGTTTTCACAATCTTACTCCTTAACTATTTATCCACAGGCTCAAATCCCATAAAAGCAGGTGATGGCACAGCATTCAGGCTCATTGTGGATAAGATGTGTATAATTACTATATGTTGTAGGTCTGTATGTATTAAAGCACAATATATAGTTATTGGCAGGAAAATAATCTTCATTAAAACTGATCTACATCAAGGTATTTTTGCTACATCAGGCATCAAGAGGGATTGGCAGAATTGTAAATATGCGCCAAAAACAGAAGTGATAAATTATTCATCAAAAAGTGAGAACATAAAAAAAGCAAAGTGCTCATAAAGAGACCTTTGCTTTTTTATGGCTTGCTATTGAGACGAAATTAACGGATAGCGATAACTTCAATTTCTACTTTTGCATCTTTTGGTAAACGTGCAACTTCAACACAAGAGCGAGCAGGGAATGCAGCGTTATGCTCTTTGAAGAATGCTTCATAAGCAGCGTTGATTGTACCAAAATCATTTAAATCTTTTACGAAAACAGTTGTTTTGATGATATTAGCAACAGTTAAACCTGCTTTTTCGATGATTGCTTTTACGTTTTCTAAAGATTGACGAGCTTGTTCTGCTGCATTATCAGAAACAAACTCACCGGTCGCAGGATCAACAGGTAATTGACCTGAAGTGATCACTAAATTACCTAAGTCAACGCCTTGTACATAAGGGCCAATTGCTGCAGGGGCTTTATCGGTATTAATTTCGTAAGACATGTAGAACTCCTGTTTTTATAAGATTAAGGCTAACGCTTGATTAGCACGGCGCTATTATAGCCAGTGCTGTAAGTTAGCAATATGACAGATATCAGGCTTTATCATAAAGTCTGTAAGTATAAAAAGAAAATGAACATAGAGTTGAATTACGGTTTAGCGCTAGTTTTAGCCCATAAAAATGCTAAAGCTATAGTAATATTTTTTATAAAAAAGAGGAAATAGACTATTTCCATTTTTACTAAAAATAGTCTTGAGGCTTTTAAGAGATAATTATTCTTTTTTTATAAAAAACTATCTGCCCTTACGAGCAGATAGTTAAAAGAATTAACGAATAACCGCGTGGCGTTCGAATTCTTTTTCACAGTACTTGCAGGTTAATACAACATCTGAGGCCAGTTTTTTGACTCGGAAACTACTTTGTACTGGCTCGTTATGGCTGATACAGTTGCTATTAGGACAAGGCACCACATCTTCAAGTAGTTCTGGCAAGCTTAATGCCATCTTATTAACGACTTGATAATCATCGATAATATTGACCGTTGCTTGAGGTGCATACATGGCTAAACGGTTTGCTTGCTCAGAGGTTAAAAAGACATTTTCGATTTTAATTAAGTCTTTCTTACCTAAATTTTCTGAAGGTAAATTAAAACCTACTGTTATTCTTTCGTCCGTTTCTGTTAAGCGAAACAGTGAAAGAATTTTAAAGCCCACCTGCGCTGGAATATGATCAATAACAGTCCCACGTTTGATAGCTTCAACTTTTAGTTTGTGATCATGTGTCATGGTGTGCTCCTTATTAAAGAACTAAGTTTTTATTTAGAACTAAGGCAAGTAATGCCTGACGTGCGTAGATACCGTTGCCTGCTTGTTGGAAATAATAAGCGTAAGGTGTTTTATCGACATCTGTCGTGATTTCATCAATACGTGGCAGTGGATGTAGGATCTTGAGGTTGTCTTTAACATTCACTAAATCTGCGCTAGTTAAAACAAATTGTGCTTTTACATTCGCGTATTCAGAAGGGTCTAAACGCTCTTTCTGTACGCGTGTCATGTAGAGAATATCCAGCTCTGACATCACTTCATCTAAGGTTTCATGCTGGCTATATTCAACGCCATTTTCTTCCAGTAAGTGAAGAATATGCTCTGGCATCGCAAGTACTTTAGGGGCGATAAAATAGAGATGATTACCTTTAAATTTCGCTAATGCTTGTGCCAGAGAATGCACAGTTCGACCATATTTTAAGTCACCGACCATCGCGATATTGAGATTATCTAAACGGCCTTGTGTTTCTTGAATGGTAAACAAATCCAGTAAAGTCTGTGTTGGATGTTGGTTTGCCCCATCACCTGCATTGAGTACCGGAATATCGCCAGCAAACTCAGAAGCTAATCGCGCTGCGCCTTCTTGAGGATGGCGAATCACAATGGCGTCAGCATAAGTGCGAAGAACTGAGATGGTATCTGCCAATGTTTCACCTTTTTTACCCAGTGACGTGTTGCTTCCATCTGAAAAACCAACAACTGATGCGCCGAGGCGCTGGATAGCTGTCTCAAATGATAAGCGAGTGCGTGTTGATGCTTCAAAAAAGCAGCTCGCAATCACTTTGTTTTTCAACAATTCGTTATTAGGTTGCTGTTTTAGTTTGTTAGCAACGTGAAGAACAGACTCCAAATCTTCCCTGTCCAGATCATTGATGGAGATAATATGCTTTTGGTAGAGCGGATTAGTCATTAGAGTTCTCCTTTAGCGATGAATTGTGCGATGAGTGGTTTTTTATAGGCCAAAAAAAACCCCTCAATAAGAGGGGTTTTAAAAAATTGAATTATTGGAAAAAAGAGAATGCGCTTGCGACCAGTTAAGGTGCTTGTTTTTGTTACGAATTGGAATAGGCGCTGTTTCATCTTTCCTCCTGACAAATTGTGGCGCATTATACGCATCTTAGTGTTGCGCGCAAGCGTTTGCTTTTGCTTTTTACAAAAAAAATTTTTTTAATTTAAAAATCAATAAGCTTGAGGTAAAACGAAGAAAACACCTATTTTTTCATCAATAAAAAATAGGTGTTTTGCATGATTATGTATTTTAGAACGGATTGGCAAGGGTCGCTACCATCACGGCTTTTATGGTGTGAAGACGATTTTCTGCTTCATCAAACACAATGCAGTGTTTTGATTCAAAAACCTCATCAGTGACTTCAAAGCCACCATATAAATTAAACTCTTTAGCTAATGTTTTACCCATTGTGGTTTCTTCATCATGAAAAGCGGGTAAACAGTGAAGGAATTTAACGTCTGGATTGCCTGTTAATTTAATTACATCCATATTAACCTGATAAGGCTTCAGTAACGCAATACGCTCTTTCCAAACTTCTTTTGGTTCACCCATAGAGACCCATACATCGGTGTAAAGAAAATCAGCATTTTCGACACCTTCAGCCACATTTTCAGTGAGTGTGATTTTTCCACCATTTTTCTTGGCAATGTCTTGGCATTGAGCCACTAAACTTGCTTCAGGCCAACATGCTTTAGGTGCAACTAAACGTAAATCCATACCGGTTAATGCTGCCGCTTCTAGCATGGTATTTCCCATATTATTACGAGCGTCACCAAGGTAAGCAAAGACTGTTTCTGATAATGGTTTAGTTTGGTGTTCAGTGATAGTTAATAAATCTGCTAATAACTGTGTTGGGTGAAATTCATTGGTTAAACCATTCCAAACAGGTACACTTGCATAGTGTGCAAGTGCATCTACCGTTTTTTGTCCGTAACCCCTGTACTGAATACCATCATACATACGCCCTAATACTCGAGCGGTATCTTTTATCGATTCTTTATGCCCAATTTGGCTTCCGCCGCCTAAATAAGTCACTCTTGCACCTTGATCAAATGCAGCAACTTCAAATGCACAACGGGTACGTGTTGAGTCTTTTTCAAAAATCAGTGCGATATTTTTTCCAGTAAGATATTGAGTTTCTTTGCCTGATTTTTTGGCTTTTTTCAATTGTGCTGACAATGCCAGCAATTGCTGAATTTCTGCAGGTGAAAAATCAAGTAAACGTAAGAATGATTTTTGATAAAAAGGGTTCATAGAGTGATATCCTGTCATTGAATTTATATTCAATTTATATCAATAAATATTCATCATCAACCCCTAAAGGAAAACTTTTAATTTAAACAGTATGCGATAAGGGCATCATATTAAGTATGGAGTGTTGATCCTGCCTGTGGGAGAATGAACAAGATACCTTTTCAGACTATTGCGGAGCATGATTATGGCGGACAGCAAAGAGTTAGCAGAACAACGTGAAGAAACACGTCTTATTATTGAAGAATTACTGGAAGATGGCAGTGATCCTGATGCACTGTATGCCATTGAGCACCATATTTCTTGTGAAAATTTTGAAACACTAGAAAAAGCAGCTGTTGAAGTTTTTAAATTAGGTTACGAAGTGACAGAGCCTGAGGAAATCGAAGTCGAATCAGGTGAGATCTTATTTTGCTTTGATGCTGTGAGTGAAAGTGGTTTGAATGCTGAACTTATTGATGCTCAAGTTGAGCAATTAATGAATTTAGCTGAAAAAATGGGTGTCTATTACGATGGTTGGGGGACTTATTTTGAAGATCCTGACGCAGAGTATGATGATGAAGATAGTGACGACGAAGACGGCGAAGAAGAAGAGTCTGATAAGTCATCACGCTTACATTAATTTTTGCTAAATGTTGTCCCTTTGTACCTGATTTATCAGTGCAAAATAATAGTACCAGCCACAAAATCGTTACTTTGTGACTGGTACTATTGGTTTTAAGGGGAGAGCTATTAATCCATCACACCAAATTTGCCATTGTCATAATCATCAAAAGCCTGTTGTAACTCTTCTGGCGTGTTCATTACAAAAGGCCCTTGTCCTGCAATAGGCTCATTAATGGGCTCACCAGTTAGAATTAAAACAATGGTGTCACCCATTGATTCTAATGTCAGTGTATCGCCATGATTATCTAACATCACCATATCGTGTTGACGTGCAATTTCACTGTCATTGATATGTACAGCACCTCTCACCACAAACAGCATTGCATTATGGCCTTCAGGAATACTGTGATGTGAAACACCCGCGCGATTTAAACGCAGATCCCACACATTTAGCGGTGAGTAGGTCATTGCCACACCTTGTGTATTGGCATAATCACCCGCAATCACTCTGACATAGCCTTGGCTATTAGGTAATTCAACATGAGGGATATCCTCTGCTTTCAGCGCCTGATAACGAGGCTCTGTCATTTTGTATGCTGTCGGCAGGTTTACCCAAAGTTGCACCATTTCTAATACGCCACCCTCTTTGGTCATTTTTTCAGAGTGATATTCTTTATGCAAAATACCAGAAGCAGCGGTCATCCATTGCACATCACCTGCGGTAATAGTTCCTGCATGACCTTTAGAGTCATGATGAGAAACCTCACCTTGATAAGCGATTGTCACAGTTTCAAACCCACGATGAGGATGCGCGCCTACACCACGGGCATTGGTAACAGGTTTAAACAGTGTTGGTTCAGCATAATCCATCAGCAGAAACGGGCTATGTTTCTCACCATTCTCCTGATAGGAAAATAAGGTGCTGACTGGAAAGCCATTGCCTACCCAGTGTGAATTTGGCGCCGAATAAATATGATTAATCTGTCTGATAGTCATGATTGTTCTCCAAGTTTAGGAAAGAAACCGCAATAACCAAGACACAGAAGGAGGTAATACAGATTATTGCGATTTCTTAATGAAGCTGATCATAAAGTGTTCGCGATATGAACAAAATAGGGGGATTTTGTTGATGGTGTTCAAAAAAAATGAATAACTTGAGTGGATAAAAATAAAAGATCTGTAATAAAGAAAATAGAAACAATAAATAGGTTATATTTGAATAATTGAGTGAGGATATTTTAATTGAATAAATTTAATTATTGTTTTTTCTATTTAATAGAAAAAACTACATTCTTTCTTAGCAACAATAAGCCAGAATGTAGTTTATTAATACGATTGTTTCTTAAACTTTATTTATTTGTGTCGCCACAACCACCAATAATTTTAGAAACAGAAACGGCTGGGTGCAGTAAGTAGTCATAGTTACAGTCTTTTTCTTTATTGTATACGCTACCAGTACAACCAGTCATTACAGTAATGACAGAAGCAATAAGTGCAATTTTAACAAAGTTTTTCATCAAAAATTCCTTTTAAATTTTAGAGTTATAAAAGCTAATACATGACTTTATCTGTATAAAGATATTAAATTAGCTATAAATAGCAATATAAAAAAATCTTTTTTTTAAAATATAAAACAAGATAAATAATATTTTATTTAAGAGGGGGGATCTAATTATCTAGAGTGAAATGGAAAATAATTTAAACTTGTGAGTTTTAATAATATTTAAGATAAAAAATTCATTAATAATTTTTTAATGATATTTAATTAAGAAACTAATTATGAAAACAAACATAGAAATATACTGTGTTTATACCATTTTGATGAATAGAATTTGTGCTAATAGATGCTATTGGGGCTAATAAAAACCCGCATAAGAAATACGGGTAAAGTAGAGCTTATTTTATTTATGGTATGGCGTAGGGAACAGCAAGAACGCTTAAAGTGGCTTCACCATACGGATCTCACAATCACTATGTCCAGTGTTACCTAATGCTTCATCAATAAATTCGAATCCTAGCTTTTCGTATAAACCGACAGCCGCTTTTAAGATATCTGTGGTTTCTAAATAGCAACGGCTAAAGCCTTGCTCTTTACCAAATTCAAGAGATTGCAGAACGATTTTTTTCGCAATACCTTTGCCACGCAGCTTGGATGAAAGATACATTTTTTGTAATTCACAAGTATTGCCATCACCACCAGCAAGTGGTGCGACACCGCCACCGCCAACAACTTCTCCATCCATTTCTACCACCCAGTAAGCACTGCGCGGTTGATGATAAACTTCATAGAGAGTATCTAAAATCGGATCGGCAACCGCAAAGCCTTTATCAGCAGTTAAACCATGCTCCGCAGAGACTTCACGAATAACGCGTGCAATACCTGCGTTGTCTTTTTCTTCAATAGCTCGGATAACAATATTTGGGGTTATAGTTTGGATTGCAGTCATAGTTGCACTCATCGTTTCACTTATTAGTAGAATATTTTTTGATTATTTATTGAGAGAGCACCGGAAAGGAACTTCTTCATTGAAAGTAGCGCGGATGGCTACAAAAACTATCTTAATTGATTAAGCGTGTTTGTAAACCGTAAACCTTTTTTCTTTGCTTACTTACCCTCTTTATTGCTAGCGTTATATTTTAGTGAGTGATTAAATTTAAGAGAAAATAAGTAATAGAAAGACATATTAACGAGATTAGAACCGAGAATAATAAGAAATAAAGTGAAAAATGGTTTTATTTTTTGACTGAAAGAAACTAAGTAAAAACCCGCGATAAACGCGGGTTTTCATTATCAATCTCTGTGACTTTAAAGCGATAGTGCTTATAAAGAGGCGATAGAGATTTTCTGTGCAATTAGCTTTTCTTTTGCGCTTAGACATGTCGCTAAGCGTTCACGCTCTTTAGCAACAACTGCTTCTGGCGCGCGGCTAACAAAGCCATCGTTAGATAATTTGCTGTCTAAAGTTGTGATATCTTTCTCTACTTTTTCAATCTCTTTATCTAAACGTGCAAGCTCTGCATCTTTATCGATAAAGCCAGCCATTGGGATCAGCAATTCTGCACCGCTAACCAGTTTAGTCACTGATAATGGTGCTTCTTCACCTTCTGCTAATGGACGAATATCAGCTAAACGACCCATAGCTTTTAAGAAACCAATATTGTCACTAACACGGCGTTTAGCATTGTCATCAGCGCCACGTAAGATAACGTCAAGTGGTTTACCTGGTGCAATATTCATTTCAGCACGGATATTACGAACGGCAACAATCACTTCTTTGATCCACTCAAGATCGTTAAGTGCTTGTTCATCCACCAGCGAAGCATCGAACTCAGGGAAAGCTTGTAGCATGATGGTTTCACCTTCAATGCCTTTCACTTCCTTCACTCGTTGCCAGATGGTTTCTGTGATAAATGGAATGATTGGATGAGCAAGACGCAGTAAGCCTTCTAACACTTCAATCAGAGTATGACGAGCTGCGCGTTTTTGTGCATCATTGCCTTTGTGTACTGCAGGTTTTGATAACTCCAGATACCAGTCACAGAATTGGTTCCAAGTGAACTCATATAAAATACCGGCAGCGATATCGAAACGATAGTTGTCTAATGCTTCACGATAGGCTTTAACGGTATTGTTAAATTCAGCTAAGATCCAACGGTCAGCGAGTGAGAATGTCATTTCGCCACCTTGGTAACCACAATCTTGCTCTTCAGTATTCATCAGAACAAAGCGGCTCGCGTTCCACAGCTTGTTACAGAAGTTACGGTAACCAGATAGACGTTTCATATCCCAGTTAATATCGCGACCTGTTGACGCTAATGCGGCTAAGGTAAAGCGCAGGGCATCTGTACCGTGTGCTTCAATCCCTTCTGGGAACTCTTTGCGAGTACGTTTAGCAATTTTTTCAGCCATTTGTGGCTGCATCATATTACCAGTACGTTTTTCTAACAGGTTCTCTAATGAAATACCGTCGATCATATCCAGAGGATCTAGTACGTTACCTTTGGATTTTGACATCTTCTGGCCTTCTTCATCACGAATAAGACCTGTCATATAAACCGTATTAAATGGAACTTGCGGTTTACCGTCTTCGTCTTTGATAAAGTGCATGGTCATCATGATCATGCGAGCGATCCAGAAGAATATAATATCGAATCCACTGACTAAGACATTCGTTGGATGGAATGTTTTCAGTGCTTTAGTATTTTCAGGCCAGCCTAATGTTGAGAATGTCCATAGTGCAGATGAGAACCATGTATCCAATACGTCATCATCTTGGCGTAATGCCACATCAGCGGCGATATTGTTTTCACGACGAACTTCTTCTTCGTCACGGCCGACATAGACATTACCTTCATTGTCGTACCAAGCAGGGATACGGTGACCCCACCACAGTTGACGAGAAATACACCAATCTTGGATATCATTCATCCATGAGAAGTACATATTTTCGTACTGTTTTGGTACAAATTGGATATCGCCATTTTTAACGGCTTCAACTGCGGGTTTCGCTAAAGGTGCTGTGCGAACATACCATTGGTCTGTTAATAAAGGCTCGATAACCACGCCACCACGGTCGCCGTAAGGTACGGTTAAATCGTGAGGCTTGATCTCTTCTAGTAAACCTAGACGTTCAAATTCAGCGACAATTGCTTTGCGGGCAGCAAAGCGTTCCATACCTTGGTAGGCTGCTGGAATTTCAGTGCTGTAAATATCAGACTCAACACCATTAGTATCTAATACTTCTGCACTCACACGGATATTGCCGTCAAAATCCATGATATTAATCATTGGTAATTGATGACGACGTCCAACTTCATAGTCATTAAAGTCGTGAGCAGGGGTGATTTTTACGCAACCGGTACCTTTTTCCATATCCGCGTGTTCGTCCGCTAAAATAGGAATACGACGGTTAACAATTGGTAGAATAATTTCTTTACCAATTAAATCTTTATAGCGAGGATCTTCTGGGTTAACCGCAACACCAGTATCACCTAACATGGTTTCAGGACGTGTTGTTGCAACAATCAGGTAATCTTTACCTTCTGCTGTTTTTGCCCCATCCGCTAAAGGATAACGCAGATGCCACATAGATCCTTTAACTTCACGGTTTTCGACTTCAAGATCAGAAATCGCTGTGTGTAATTTAGGGTCCCAGTTAACAAGGCGTTTACCACGGTAGATAAGATCTTCTTTATGTAAACGCACAAAAGCTTCTTTAACCGCTTTAGATAAACCCTCGTCCATGGTGAAACGTTCACGTTCCCAATCAACCGAGTTACCTAAACGACGCATTTGGTTAGAGATGTTACCGCCTGATTCGGCTTTCCATTCCCAAATTTTGTCGATAAACGCATCACGACCATAGTCATGACGAGTTTTACCTTCTTCAGCGGCAATTTTACGCTCAACGACCATTTGAGTCGCGATACCCGCATGGTCAGTCCCTGACTGCCATAAGGTGTTTTTACCTTGCATGCGCTGATAACGGATCATGGTATCCATAATGGTCTGCTGGAAAGCATGACCCATATGTAGGCTACCTGTGACGTTTGGCGGTGGGATCACGATACAGAAGCTCTCTTTTGTTGTATCGCCATTGGCTTTGAAATAGCCGTTTTTTTCCCAATGCTGATACAGAGGTTGTTCAATCTCTGCGGGGTTATAAGTTGTGTCGAGCGATGGCTCTTTCGGTGCGGATTTATTTTCCATATTCTTTACGTATTCAATAGGTTGGCGGCGTAGCCATTGTCAAAGTAAAGCCGACGCTACGATAAATTTTATATCGTTCACGCGCCAACTGTTTTAATTGTTCATCGATAGGTACAAAGTCTATCACTTCATGGAAAGCTGTGGCAAAGTCTACGAATTGAGATTGCAAATTAATCAAGAGATCACGAGGTGCATTACCACGTTTTCCAGGCCAACATAATTCAACAGGAGCGCCATAACGAGGCCCTTCACCTGCTAGATTATGAGGAACAAACTGATGAGGTTCTCTTGCCCATAATGCCTCATCAAGCAATTCAGCTTGAGCCTGAGACTCACAAACCAACAAAATACGTTTGCCTAATCGCCAATGTTCAGCGGTAAGTTGACAGGCAAGCCACTCATGAGCCTGTAAATCATCGTGTATTGATGGGTGTTCCATTAAATAAAACGTGGCGTTTTTCATGATATCCCGATAACAGAAGGGTATTGCGTTGCAATACCCTTCTTGGAGTCTGCTCTATTTACCCTAATAATAGGGTAATACCTTAACCCTGATAATTATGCGGTATTACTCGTCGCTATTCAAACCCGCGCGATTAAGTAAGAATTGAGACAGTAAAGAAACAGGACGACCTGTTGCGCCTTTGGCTTTACCAGAACGCCATGCTGTACCCGCAATATCCAAGTGAGCCCAGTTATATTTCGTCGCAAAACGCGCTAAGAAACAACCGGCAGTAATTGCGCCACCTAAACGACCACCTGTATTTGCTAAGTCAGCAAAATTAGATTCGATTTGTTCATAGAACTCATCGCCTAATGGTAGACGCCAAGCGCGGTCACCCGCTTGCTCTGATGCATTCATTAACTCATGTGCTAATGGATTATGGTTAGACATTAATCCGCTATAGTGATGCCCTAAAGCCACCATACATGCACCTGTTAATGTTGCGATATCAACAACTAACTCAGGCTCAAAGCGCTCAACATAAGTTAACGTATCACATAATACTAAGCGACCTTCAGCATCGGTGTTTAATACTTCAACGGTTTGGCCGGACATTGTTGTTAAGATATCACCAGGACGGTAGGCTTTTCCACCCGGCATATTTTCACAGCCCGCAAGTACACCAATGACGTTAATCGGTAACTGGAGTTCAGCAACAACACGCATCACACCATAAACCGTTGCAGCACCACACATGTCATATTTCATCTCATCCATGCCATCAGCAGGTTTGATAGAAATACCACCCGAGTCAAATGTCAGGCCTTTACCGACTAACACAATGGGGCGAGCTTCAGGATCTTTATTGCCTTTATATTCGATAATCGACATTAAAGATTCATTTTGAGAGCCTTGTCCTACCGCAAGATAAGCATTCATATTGAGCTCTTTCATTTGCTCTTCGCCAATAACACGCGTAGAAACATTTGAAGAGGAGTCTGCTAATTGACGCGCTTGAGAAGCTAAATAAGCAGCATTACAGATATTTGGTGGCATGTTTGCTAAATCTTTACATGCTTTAATGCCTGATGCGATAGCTAAGCCATGAGCAATGGCACGCTCACCACTAGGTAGTTCACGGCGAGTAGGAACATTAAAGACCATCTTACGTAATGGGCGACGTAATTCTGTCTTATTGCTCTTTAGTTGATCAAAGGTATAGAGGCAGTCTTTTGCAGTCTCAACCGCTTGACGTACTTTCCAGTAATTATTACGACCTTTAACATGTAACTCAGTCAGAAAGCATACGGCTTCCATGGAGCCAGTCTCATTGAGCGTGTTAATGGTTTTTTGAATGATCTGTTTATACTGACGTTCATCCAATTCACGCTCTTTACCACAACCAATCAGTAAAACGCGCTCAGAGAGAACATTAGGTACATGATGTAACAGCAGTGATTGTCCAACTTTGCCTTCCAGCTCACCTCGGCGTAATAAGGCGCTGATATAGCCATCACTGATTTTATCAAGTTGCTCCGCGATCGGAGATAAACGACGAGGCTCAAACACCCCCACGATAATACAAGCGCTGCGTTGTTTCTCTGGGCTGCCGCTTTTTACATTAAACTCCATGCGTTCTCCTGAATATTAAAGACAAAAACGGAAAGTATCGTTTAGAATAGTGATCCGCATTAATCTACCCCATAGAAAGTTTACTTTTTATGTTAAGCTAAATGCATTAATTGAATACAACTAATTTAGCTAACTTATAAGCTTGTTCTTATTGGGAACCTGTTTATAGCATGTTTTGATATCATTTGGGCTGCAAGAATGTCTAACTGAGATGCACAAATGATAGATATACAACGAAGTTAGCGATTTTCCTGCAAAAAGACAAGTTTTCACAGGCATAACTAGCGTGATTATAATTCGATATTTAGCTCGGGAAACCCTTAAAAGCCAGATAGCCATCTTATTTATTTTGATGCTTATCTTTTTTAGCCAGAAACTGGTTGAAATTTTAGGGGCTGCTGTTGAAGGTAACATTCCTACAAACCTCGTGGTTTCTCTGCTGTGGCTGGGAATTCCTGAGATGGCACAGCTTATTCTTCCATTAAGCCTTTTTCTTGGGCTTCTGATGACTTACAGCAAACTTTATGTTGAAAGTGAGATAACCGTCATGAATGCGTGCGGAATAGGTAAGAAAGCATTAGTGCAAGCGGCACTGTTGCTCTCATTACTGACCAGCGCATTAGCTGCAGGAAATGTCATTTGGCTTATTCCTTGGTCTTCGGTGCATCAAGAGCAAGTCCTTGAGGA
This sequence comes from Proteus sp. TJ1640, assembly GCF_003144445.1. NCBI lineage: Bacteria > Pseudomonadati > Pseudomonadota > Gammaproteobacteria > Enterobacterales > Morganellaceae > Proteus > Proteus sp. TJ1640. The sequence continues at coordinate 102,777 of NZ_PENY01000018.1, read as the reverse complement.
TGCTAAAGCAAACCCAAGTTTAGCCGCGTTAATGGAAGGGCAATTTAAAATGTCCAGTGACCGCAATATGGTACTCTATCTTGGTAGTGTAAAAGGAAACCAATTCCAAGATGTGTTCCTTGCACAATTGCGTCCAACACAAGATCAACGTCCTTCTGTTGTAGTGGCAGATAAAGGCTATACCAAAGAATTACCTAACGGGAATCAGATAGTCGTATTGAGTGAGGGGACTCGCTATGAAGGTACGGCAGTACTACGTGATTTTCGTATTACCGATTTTAATGACTACCAAGCGGTAATTGGACATCGAGAATCCACGATTAATCGCAATCGCGTAGAACAAAAGACAATGTCTGAGCTTTGGCATTCTAATGAAACCGAATCTATCGCTGAATTCCATTGGCGCTTAACTTTGATTTTCTCTGTTGTCATTATGGCGGTGATGGTCGTGCCTTTAAGTGAAGTTAACCCACGCCAAGGTCGCGTATTAAGTATGTTACCCGCAATGTTGCTTTATCTGGTCTTTTTCTTATTACAAAGTTCGCTACATTCTAATGGCGAAAAAGGAAAAGTTGACCCTCTCATTGCGATGTGGAGTGTTAATGGCGTTTATCTTGCCTTGGCAATCTTATTGAATGTTTGGGATACCTTGCCTATGCGTAAATTCCGAGCTCGCTTTAAGAAAGGAGTTGCCTGATGTTTGGTGTATTAGATAGATATATCGGGCGTACTATTTTACAGTCGATTTTGATGACACTATTTTTGCTGGTTTCTCTGTCTGGCATTATCAAATTTGTCGATCAACTCCGTAAAGTAGGGCAAGGTGATTTCACCACACTTGATGCGGGTATTTATGCGATCTTAAATATCCTTAAAGATGTGCAGATCTTCTTCCCCATGGCTGCGTTACTCGGTGCATTATTAGGGTTAGGTGCATTGGCAACACGTAGTGAGCTGGTGGTGATGCAGGCATCTGGTTTTACACGTTTGCAAATCGCAGGTTCTGTGATGAAAACCGCTATTCCATTAGTACTGTTAACAGTTCTGATTGGCGAATGGGGGGCACCACAAGGTGAACAATATGCACGTAACTATCGTGCCGAAAAAATCATGGGTAACTCTTTAGTTTCTACTAACCGTGGTATGTGGGCTAAAGATGGCAACCAATTTATTCATATCAACCGAATAAAGAGCCAAAATGAGATGCAAGGCATCACGCTCTATGATTTTAATAATGATAGAAAACTAGAAACGGTGCGTTATGCATCAAGTGCAACCTATGATGTCGATAAAAAAACGTGGATGCTAAAACAAGTCGAACAATCAGACTTAACCAATCCACAAAAAATCACCGGTAAAAAACAGGTATCACTTGAATGGCCAACCCGATTAACGCCAGAAAAACTGAGTGTTGTGGCCTTAGATCCAGATGCATTATCGATTAGTGGACTCTATCAATATGTTAAATATCTAAAACAGAGTGGGCAAGAATCAGCAAACTATGAGCTGAATTTCTGGAAAAAAATCTTTGCGCCAGTTTCTGTTGCGGTAATGATGCTGATGGCATTGTCATTTATCTTTGGCCCATTACGCACTGTACCAATGGGATTAAGAGTTCTAACGGGTATCTCTTTTGGCTTCCTGTTTTATATCGTCAATGAAGTTTCAGGACGATTAAGTTTGGTTTATGGCATACCTGCCGTGATTGCAGCATTAGTACCAGCAATATTATTCCTAACATTGAGTCTATGGTTATTGATGAGGCGTAATCGCTAGGTAATATCCACTTCAGCTAGAAAAACAAAAAGCGCCTTAGATAGGGCGCTTTTTTTATCGCTATAGTGTTTGCGATCACTGATAAAAATCTTTTGCTAGTGCTCGAACAAGCGCATTAGTCCCCTGAGTCACTTCACTAAATTTAGTGCCATTAGGTTTACGGGTGATCACCACAAATACACCGATATTTAATTCAGGAATGGTTGCCATATAAGTATTAAACCCGCCGCCGCCGCCGGTTTTTTGGTAAATTGCCGGAATTTCATTGGCGGGAGCCATATAAACCCAACCTAAACCTACACCATCAGCACGGCCCGCAACATCCATTCCTTCTATTGAAGAGAGTCGATTACGAGGGAAATAGACAGATTGCTCTTTGCTTGCCGTTGCTTTTCGCATGGCATTATGAGAAGTCAAAAAGCCTTGCATCCAACGTTGCATGTCGGCAGGCGTCGAGTACACACCACCACTTCCGGCTGCAGCAATAGTGTCAGAACATGGGCTTGGTTTATATCCTATTAATAATCTTTGGCATTGTGCAGGGGTTGGCGTCAATGTTGTGTTAGTCATACCGGCAGGCTGAGTGACATATTGTTGTAAAAGTTGAGGATAACTTTTACCTGATGCTTTTACTAAGGCATCTGCTAATAAGTCATACGCTAAATTTGAATATGCAGCTTGATTACCCGCAGGCGATGTTAATGTTGCTTTTTTTAACCAGTTCCAACGGTCGCCATGAGTTGGCCAAATAAAAACAGGTCTTCCCCATTTTCCGCCAGGTTGTTCTCGAGGAAAACCACTGGTATGGCTTGCTAAATGATAAAGACGGATAGGGGATTGAGCGCTGACTAATGGGATGTCTACACCATAGTAGCTATATTTTTGCAGTGGATCAGTGACTAATAATTTTCCATCATCTTGTAACTTTAACATCACTTCACTCGTCATCAGTTTTGTGATAGACGCGATGCGGATCAGTGAGTTCATGGATGGTGCATTACGGCTTTCAGGTGTTGTTGTCCCAAAAGAACGATTCAAGGTTTGAGAGTTATTGATCATGACAATAACCATACCTTGAGGATGACTCTTTTGATAAATTTGTGAGGCATATTTATCAAACAGTGTTCTTGCATTGCTTACATTAGGGCTTAATGCCGTAGGCCATTGTGTTAATTCAGGCACACTGTTCTGTTGATTTAACATAGAAGGTTGTGTCGCTGGTGGTAATGACGAACGTTGGCTGCACGCATTCAATGTCAGTAAAGCGACGGGGATCATAAGATATTTTAGAAAATGTTTTTTCATTTTTACTTTCAACAGAAGTCAGTGAAGTGAAAGGAATGCGATAAACATAAAATGATTTATGTTTTAAATTGGTGCCTTTCTTATCGCGCTATTTTTTCTTTATCATTTTTAATACGGCACCTAAGATAATACCAACAAATATGCCTGTGATAATCCAGCCAACAATGCCCATAACACCGCCTTCTAATCAGATTTAAACCAAATTTTGATTATATTATCAGAAATAAGAATGTCTATCAGCGCAAGAGCCTGTTATCAAAAAGTTGGCATTAAATGTGTCAAATTGTCTCTAAGAAAAAGATAGTGAAGAAAAATTGCATCATAAAAAGACATTTTCCTTATATTTATCCTCTAAAAATGAGGTAAGTATTACCGTTAAGTTACAATTTTCCTCAGTTTACCCTTTTTTTAATCATTTCATTAGCTTTTCTTTATTATTGAGTTAGGAAGTGTATATCAAGAAAATGTTAATGAATGGTGTTATAATCTTGGTTGTCGATGTTTTATAGTTTATTATTCTTTATTGTATCTTTGTTTGATTTGTTTTTTGGATGTTTATAAAGGCAATATAAGGGTGTGTCATATTTTGTAATAATTTACTGATTGTGGGATTGTACAATTAAACTTATTATAGCTTCATCAAGTTGAGAGACTGAGAATATAAGCGTTACAGAGCAAAGATAACACAGCAATAATAGAGTGAAGCAATAAGAAGGCATATATAAAATGAGCCTCTTCAATAATAAGTAAGTTATATATTAATAGTAATATTTCAACACCATTATATTAAAGAATAGTACCTTCGTTATAGCAGTAAAATAGCAGTAAATAAGTACATTATATTAATGAAACATAACTACTTTCTTCCTCACACCAGGGAAGAAAAGGGCAGTGACGCTATAAAAATAACTTATAGTCATTAAAATAAAACTAAGCCCTCTATTAGCAGTACTGTCGGATCAAAACACTAACCCAAGTTTTGATCCTTTTTTTATTTATCGCTATATATTTTAAAATATATCGATTGAATAAGTTAGTTTTAATAAATTTATATTATGATGATGTAATCTTTAAAAGAAAAAAGATAAGAAAAAAGTAAAAATAAGATAACGAATAAATTCAGACACAAAACAAGTGATCTATCAATACAACATGATTAAAGCATTAACGATAGATACTCTAGTGTAAACTATAAGTTGTGTTTTATGATAGCAACAAACCTTAAATGCACTTTTTTTCGCCAATCAAACTGAAAACAAACAATAATTGTTGCGAGTGTTCTTCACGCAAGTATAATGGGCGGGTTTTCCAGACACACTTCAGTGCCGGAGTGGCGAAATTGGTAGACGCAGTTGATTCAAAATCAACCGCCTTCGGGTGTGCCGGTTCGAGTCCGGCCTTCGGCACCATAAGAACATCAATGGACGTCAAAAGACGTCTTTTTTTGTATCTAAAATCCTTGTTTTACAAGGCTTTCCTCGCGTTTTAACTCTACCAACGTATACTCAACTCAACCGACATCAAGTTAATGATGTGGGTACATTTGCGGGTATATGCCGATTCGATAAAGTTTTGTACCCGCAATTTGGCTACGAGGATAGTTAAAATGGCACTTTCCGATACTAAGGTTCGTTCTGCAAAATCTGAAGATAAAGCGTATAAGCTGACAGATGGTAACGGACTATTTCTTCTGGTTCATCCCAATGGTTCTAAATTTTAGTTGACCACTACATTATAACTTGAGCGATAATCTTGGATCTTGCGATCTGCGGGTAAACGTATTATTTGAAGTTCTGCGAATTTCTCATCATCCAAATAATGTTCGGTTTTAAAGGCTTTTACTGCATCAGGATCATCAAGATTAATAGTTTGTAAGGCCTTTAATGAGGTAAACTCATCATAGTTTGGCTGAACAACAACAACGTTATGCGAGCATCTCGCATACAAGTTAAAACTTTATTAACCAAGGCTACAGTGGTTATTCATTTACCCTCGATAATGGCGGTAACCATATGGTTTTAGACCACGTGGAGTTTGGTGTGCTTGAACTCACGTTACGAATGAAAGATGGACAAGGAAAAGTTTTAAGGGATACGATTCTGAAAGTGGAACCTTTTGGCGATTCTAGCGCCACTTTTGCCACGCTGACTGGATTAGAAATACCTTGTGAGGATGTCGCTGAGTTTTAAGTGGTTAAAGCGGTAGAAGATCAGAATGGTCATAAGGTTGAATTGCCACTATCATTCTTTTAGGTCAATAATCCAGAATTGGCGAAGATGTCAATTTCAGTGAAGTAGAAAAGCTTCGGTATTATGATAGAAATATAATTGTTGGTATAAAATTCATCGAACACGATATTTTCATTATAAAATAATATCAATTAACTCGTGTTCTAATCCTGTGATCAACTAATTCCTTAAATATCAGTTAGTAAACTGTTTTCAATTCAACGAATGTCAAAACGTTTTCAGGAGAATTTACTCAAAGGAGTGCTATTAGGCAGAAATGCGCAAGGTAAACATACTCGTGTTGAATTCCGTTTCGAGCCTACCTAAAGTAAGGATGTTCTTATCGTTTATAGATAGCTTATTAAGGTTTACAGAAACTAACCCAAAGAAAACAGTAAAATTGTATTTTAGCTAAGGAATGTTTCATTCATCACATTAAATAATAAAAACTATTATTTTACGTCGTTGCTCTCCTATCAATCAAATATAATTTAATAAATTAAAATAATATAACAATAGTTAAAATAATATAATAATTATTACTTAAAAATAACATTCAATTTAAAATTAAAAATATTTTTAAAGTGGAGTTAAAATCAATAAAATTGATACACATAATATTCTCTTTGTAATGATTACCTTTATTGATATTAATCAATAAAGGTAATTTAATTTATTCTTTATTTAATGGGAAATAAATTAATACTATTCAATATTTGAATACTGTATTAGTAATATTACCAATATACTATGCCATATTTTTGAGTCATTTTTTTTAATTTTCTAGAATTGATTTGACATATGATAACGGGTTAATGGAAAATGAAAACGAATTGATATAGTCTATTACTTGAAAAAGATATCTAAAATCTCATATTTGATTTCATTTGAAATAAAAAGTTTTATTATTCCTATAAATGGACATAATTATGCTAAATTCGAAACATCTTTTTACTGTGGGGCAAATTACAAACTTATTCGAACCTCTTCTATTCTATAAATTGACAGGTGAAGAGAAGCTCTCAGATATTTACAAATTTGATGTTGAATTACTTTGTCCGAAAAATACCATTGATTTAAAAGAACATTTAGGAAAATCTCTCACTATTAAAATCGATGACCATCGAGCACCTACACGATATTTAAATGGTCTTATTACGAGTATGTCGTTATTAGGTAGAGAAGCATCAGAGAAAAGATATTATCTCTATCGTGTTACACTATCACCGACTCTTTGGTATTTAACTCAGAATAAAGATTGTCGAATTTATCAAGAAAAAAGTGTTCCTGAAATTGTTCTCAGTATTTTGAATGAATATCAAATTAATGTTGATAATCGTCTTACACATAATTATCGGATTTGGAATTATTGTGTCCAATATCAAGAAAGTGATTACGACTTTATTTGTCGTTTAATGGAACATGAAGGTATTTATTTCTACTTTTCTCATCATGCTAATGGTCATACATTAGTATTAAGTGATTCTCCTCAACAACATGATCCTTTAGAAGGTTATTCAAAAATTGTTTATCGTCAGATAGAAGGGGGGCTAACAGAAAATGACGCCTCAATCTATCAATGGAATATTTCCGATATTATCACTCCAAGCCTTTACAGCATGGATGATTATGATTTTAAAAAGCCTCGCGCTAATTTATTAGAAAATTGTCGTAATCCATTTTCTTATGCTAAAGAAAAAAGTGAAATTTTTGATTGGCCGGGAGTGTATACCGAACAAAGCCATGGCCAATTTTATACAAGTATTCGCCAACAAGAGTTTGTCGCAAACCATGAACTTATAAAGGGTCGTGCATCTTCAATAGGTATTGCACCAGGTTGTCGTTTTTTACTGGATAATGCGCCTCGTCCTATCGATGCACGCGAGTATATGGTTATTAGTGCGAGTTATTTCTTTAAAGAAAATAGTTATTCAAGCAATGACCATGATACTGCGGAGCATTATATCGATTTTATTGTCTTGCCTGCAGATACCCAATGGCGACCTAAAAAGAGTACGCCTTGGCCTAAAACACATGGTCCACAAACAGCAGAAGTTGTTGGTCCTAAAAATGAAAAAATATGGACTGACAGCTATGGCAGGGTAAAACTCAAATTTCGTTGGGACCGATATGGCGAAAGTAATGAAACAAGTTCATGTTGGGTTCGAGTATCTAGTAATTGGGCGGGTTGGCAGTATGGTGGTGTCCAAATTCCAAGGATTGGTGAAGAAGTCATTGTTGATTTTATTAATGGTGATCCAGACCGGCCGATTATTATAGGTCGAGTTTATAATGAAGAAAATATGCCTCCTTGGGATTTGCCTGGTAATGCAACTCGCATGGGCATTATGACTCGTTCTAAAGATGGCAATATAGCTAATGCTAATAGCCTATTTATGGATGATGCTCAAGGCAATGAAAGTTTTACGATGCATGCTGAAAAAGATATGGATATTTCAGTTGAAAATGATTTCAAATTATTAATTGAAGGAACAAGTAACGCTGTCGTTAATCTAGATGCTGTAGAGATGTATAACGCTAATCATGCAAAAGTTGTTGTACAAACAGACGTGGAGGCTGCTTTAAGAAAAGTATTTGCCGCAGGTTTGCGTGTTGAAGCAGTCGGTGCTGATATTAAAGTGAGAGGTATGCATATTGATTCAACACAGTTTGAAGCGAGAGTTGTACCTGTTTATTTAGGGGTAACCGCAGCCAAGATATTATCTGATAACACGATACTCCATCTATTTAAAAATAAAATAGAATTAGGTTCCTTGGAATTAAATGCAAAATTATTAGTGCTTTATCTTTAGTGAAAACGATAAATAGAAAAGATATTATCTAATATGATGATGTTTATATTTGATTTTTATATGCTCAAAATAGCGTTTAAGGATGATAATTAAAAATGAAAATAATTAAGCCATTGCGTCTTAGTATTATGCATCGTCCTTATTATAAAAATGATACATCTTATTTAAGTGTTGCTATTTTAGCTTTGGTTGATATGAAAGATGCATTAATGCAATTACGTCCAGAGCCTGAGTTATGGCAATTAGCTAAAGATGAGCTAACTTGCAGTCAAGGTATTATCGATCTTGTTTATCCTAAGTCTTATCCTGAATTTTTAGCCGTTGGTTATGCCTATCCGCATAGTTATTTATCTGAGAATGTTTGCCAAGTCAGTATTACATTAGGTGATAAACGAAAATCGCTCATTGTATCGGGTGATCGTCAGTGGCATGCAGACATGGCTTCAAAACCAGCTACTTTTCATTCTATGCCCATTGATTGGGCTCATGCTTATGGTGGCGAGCATGTTCTCGATAATCCTCAAGGGATTGGTGCAGAAAATAGTCAATTTTCACATTGGCTACCCAATATAGAATTACCCTCAGAGCGCTTAACGTTCCCTTCGCAAATTATTACACCCGCAGGCTTTGGGCCAATAGATTTTACATGGCCTGCTCGTCAGCAATACATCGGTAAAAATTATGATGAAGAATGGGTGAAAAAAGGTGCACTAGGTTTTGCCTCAGATACAGACTCTCGTTTGTTTAATATGGCGCCTGAAGATCAACAATGGCTAGAACATACATCACTCCCACTTTCGATGCCTTATCTGATTGAAAATATGCACCCTGAATATCATCTGCAAAGTGGTACTTTACCCGCTTGGAAAGCGCGTTGTTTTATTCATCATACCACATTAGGGAAAACACTTTTTTCAGAAATTGAAATGCGTCATACGACAGTTTGGTTTGTACCCCACCTTGATAAGATGATTTTTGTCTATCATGGTGAGTATCCAATTGAAGAAGATGATGCACATAATGTTCATTTACTGATGCCAGCCCTGGAAGAGAGCATTGCACCGCGCTCAATTGAACATTATCGAGATGTATGGCTTAAACGTAGCGATAAAGAGAAAGGCGCAACATATGCTTTTCAAGATCAAGATTTAATACCTGAAAAGGCTATTGGTGAATGGATTGATACCCAGCAAAATACGAGTGAAACGACCCCATTACAACAAAATTTAGCTGCACGTAAACAATCTGTTTATCAGGATATAGAGAGTAAATTACAAGCTGTAGGCACTCAATTACCTGCGCAAGTGAAAGCATCTCCTGATCTCGCTTCCCCGACATTGTCACAGTTACCTGCATTTATGGCTCAATTAGAAGGGATGGCGGATCAAACACATAATGAAGCTAAACAACATTTAAATCAGCATATTGAGACAGCCCAAGAGTTTGAAGATAAACGCCCTGCAGGACCCTTTGCATTTTATCAATTATGCGAAAACTTACGTCAACAGCAAAAGGGTGAGTTAAAGCCGGCCCAAAGAGAAAATTTATATCAACTTTATCGTTTAAGTGTACAAACTCAACATCGTATTTCACCCCTTAATAACAGCGAAAAAGCGAAGTTGCGCCAATGGGTGATTGCTAAATTATCACAAGATCGTGATTTTACCGATTGTGATCTTACTGGTGCAGATCTCTCTCATCTTGATTTTAGTGGCGCAAACTTAACGCGAACCATGATGGAAAGTGCGGATTTAAGTGATGCAATATTTAATGACTGTCAGTTAACTCAAACGTTGTTAGCTCGCACTAAAATGCATAAAACATTATTACGCAATAGTGTTTTATATGAAGTAACATTTGCACAAAGTGATTGTAAACAATGTGATTTTACCGGCGCTACATTAGTGAATTCTGTCACCGAAGAGGCTGTTTTTGATGATTGTGATTTTTCTCAGGCAAATATATCAAACCAACTTTTTCAGAAAGCGTCATTTGATGGTTGCTATTTTTATAAGGCTTCTTTTAAGAATGTCATTTTCAATAATGAAACCATCTTAAAAGAGGTAAATTTCTCCGCAGCCCAATTTTTTAAATCTAGTTTTACTGATTGTGAAATGCCATTCAATTCATTTAAAGATGCACAGTTACAAAACTGTGCCATGGTGGACTGTAATGCTTCTCACTGTGACTTTACGCAAGCTAAAGTACAACAGAGTGCTTTTCTCGGATCAACTTCATTAGCGAATACTACTTTTGGTAGTGCGCACTTTGCGCAATGTAATTTAGCTAAAATTAATCTCAATAATAGCGAATTACATCGAGCTAAATTTATTGAGTGTGATTTTTCTGAAGCATCTTTAATATCTGCTGATCTCTCTTATTTACAAGCAAATAACAGTAATTTTATTCGTACATATCTTGAAGCTAGTAATTTTGAGCATGCAAACCTAATGGGGAGCTTATTAAAGAAAGCATATTTAATCGGTTGTAATTTTAATCGAGCAAATTTATTTAGAGCTGATATTTCACAAGCAATTATGGATGAAACAACGACGATGGAAGATGCATTTATTAAGCAAATGAAGATTTATCCTTTATATACCCATAAAGGAGTTGCTTGATGATCAATGCCATGTTGTTACAGCAGAAAATCAAACGAGGAGAGGTAATTGAAGATCTCGATTTATCGGGAATTGATTTATCTCATTGTGATCTATCGGGAGGCGTTTTCAGTCATGTTAATTTAACCCGAGCTAATTTAACAGGTTGTCATTTAAAACAGTGTTTATTTATTAAATGTGCTATGCCTGAGATTATATTGAGTCAAGCGCATTTAGATAATACAAGTTTTAGTGAATCAAATTTATCTAAGGCTAATTTTAGTCATCTTGCTCTCTCTTTTATCATTTTTAGTAAATGCGATTTGCAGCAGGCTAATTTTGAAAAAATAACGGGAGAGGTGTTGCAATTTAATGAATGTCAATTAGAGCAAGTTCGTTTTTGCAATGCACAACTGACTAAAAGTGTTTTTTTAGAGTCTGAAATTAATCAAAGTGATTTTACACAGGCTCATTTGGTTAAAATTGTTTTTTATCAAATGGATCTGCGTAAATATATTCCTAGGGAGACTGTTTTTGAACAAGTTAATTTTGTTGAATGTCAACAACAGAACTTAGCTTATCAACACTTAGTTTTTATACAGTGCCAATTTACGCGCAATCAACTTGATAATGTCAATTTTGCCTCTGCAACATTAAAACATTGTTTATTTCATGGTGCTTCACTGCAACATGCCAATTTATCTCAAGTTAATGCGGATGGCGCACAATTTATTGATGCCGATCTATCGTATGCCAATTGCAAAAAAAGCGTAATGAATCAATCAATGTGGATAAATGCAACTTTGATATCAACGTGCTTTGTCGACAGTCAATTAGCGCAAGCTCTGTTTAGTAAAAGCCAGGCGATAGGCGCTGTTTTTACTAACACATCCCTTGAATATGCTGATTTTTCATATGCCAATATCAGTGAAGCAAACTTTGAGGGCGCTCGCTTTAATCAGACTCAGTTTCATCGTTCTATTCAACAACAGACGCAGTGGGGTGATAAAACAGGTGTTTTAGAAAACGATCCTGAGCTTTTACTGGCTGAAAACTGGGGTTAAACCCATGAATAAAAAACACCATTAAGTCATCAAAGGAATAAATGAATGAGTATTGCAACCTTACCGAAAACGCTATCAGCCAATATGTCACAGCAGAGTAGTGGTTATGTCGTCAATATTTTGCCTGACAAAAGCATTATTGTTGATATTGATGGGCTCGGTTGGCATTGTCGGCGTGCGGCTAGCTGTTTAATTATGCCTGAAATTGGCGATGTTGTGCTGTTAAGTCAACCCGTTAATGACACATTATGGTTACTTGCGGTGTTAGAAAAAGCCACTCAAAAACCACAAACAGAAATTGCCATACAAGGTGATCTGACGATTTCAACACAAGGCGGTTCGCTTATTTTAAACAGTGAACAAACCTTAGAAATGCGCAGTAATACCTTACAAATTAATACTATTCAGGCTCAGTATGCCATTGAAAAATTGACCTATCAGGGCGATGAGATTGATGTGCATGTTGGGGTTAATCGTTGGATTGGTGAACGTTATGAGTCAGTTTGGCACACCACGACACAATTAAGTCAACTTTCATTTAGACGCGTTGAAAATACCGAGCATCTTCGTACCGGACAACTTGATTATCAGGCACAAGACTATCTTAGACTGCATTCACATAACACACTGATCACGGCAGAAAAAATAACCAAAATAGATTCAGAACAGATCCACGTTGGTTAATTTTTTAATTTAAGGAATATAGCTATGTTTGCGAATTGTCAATTAGGCGGATTAGATTTAGCAGCACCGGATGTTTGCCAAACTCCACCAATCCCTATCCCTATTCCTTATGCCAATATGGGATTGGGGGGAACCGCAATTCCAAATGTATTAGGTGTCCAGTTTTCTTCAATGCCTGCACATAATCTAGCCACAATAAACCCAGTAACAACGGGTGATGAAGCGGGCTGTTTCGGGGGAGTTTGCTCAGGAACCATTAAAGGATTATCGAAACATATTACGGGAGTACAAAGTTTTTTAGTTGTCGGTTTTCCTGCAACACGTCTTACAAGTATGACACAACAAAATATCATAAATGCAATAGGTATGCGTATTGTACCTAGTCAACCAGTGATCCTTTTATTGGGAGCATAGCGTAAAAAAACGTATTAAAAGTATTTAAAAAGGAAAAATAGATAAATAAAATGAAATTTATATCTTATTTTTTTATACCTCATACGAATAACTTATTATATTTGTTTATGGTAAGTCTATTCCTTTTTGGATGTTCTGGAAGTGATGGAGGTAATAAAGAAATACAAACTACGATAACTAAATATAATCTTTCTATTTCTTCTACTTCGGATGCAAATATTAATTCTATTGGTGATCCAGCGCCATTAAAAATAAATATTTTTAACTTATCATCTGAGAATGAATTTATGAATTCAGATTTCTTTACCTTACATTATAATCCGAATAATGTATTAGGAAAGAATTTGTCAAGTAGTAAGCAAGTTTATTTATTACCAGGAAGTGAACCTATTGAGGTAGTAGGGCAAGTTACTGAGGAATATCCTTATATTGGTATTTCAGGTGAATTTCAAAATTTAAATAATAGAAATTGGCGGACAATTTTTTCTATTAAGCCTATTGAAAAAATACCATTTTATAAATTTTGGCTTACGTCATCATCACAAAAAAAAATTAATGTCGTCGTTGATAGTCAGGGAATATATATCGTAGAAGATAACGATAGTAAAAAATAAATATTCTATTTTCAAGGTGATTCTAAATAATGAAACAAGCACATAAAGTTGTTTGGACGGAAGGCATGTTTTTACGTCCACACCATTTTCAACAATCAGAAAACTATCTTGAACAATATATACGCTCTTGGGGAATGGCTCATAATGAATATTATTGGGGATTCATTTCTTTAGATATTGATGAAAATGCATTAAGACAAGGAATAATATCTTTAAATGCAGCAACAGGTATTTTACCAGATGGCAGTTTTTTTTCTTTTTACGATGCCAACGAAGCGCCTCTACCCTTAAATATTCCCGAGGGTAAAAATATTACGGATATTGTATTGGCTTTACCTATTTATCGTGAAGGTAAACATGAAGTCAGTTTCCATGCAACGCCTGATCCACAAACGCGCTATCTTGCTTATGAAAAAGAAATTGAAGATATGAATACCATTACGGTAGGAAGCGCAGAATTACAGTTAGGTAAGTTACAACTAAAACTGTTACCTAAAGAAGAAGTTACGTCTGACTGGTGTGCAATTGGAGTATTAAAGCTATTAGAAAAGTCTGCAGATGGAAGTTTGAAAATAGATACAAATTATATTCCTCCGATGCTTGTGAGTCAGGCAAATACACGATTAAGTGCTTTTGTGATAGATATTCTTGGGCTATTACAACAACGTAGCCAACAGTTGGGGCAACGCCTTAATCAAAGTGGTAGAGGAGGGATCTCTGAAACATCAGATTTTATGATGTTGCAACTCATTAACCGTTATATCGGGATCACTCATCATTTTCATAAAAGTAAGCAACTGCATCCAGAACGTATTTTTACAGATTGGCTTTCTCTTGCCTGTGAATTGATGACATTTTCGCCTTCTCGTACTGTAGGTAAATTATTACCAACTTACGATCATGATAATTTGGCACTATCTTTTGACGCATTAATGAAATGGTTACGCCAAGGTTTATCCATCGTTTTCGAAGAAAATGCGATTCAGTTACCCTTGGTTGAACGTTCTCATGGTTTGCATATTGCAACGGTTCCTTATGCTGAAATGCTTAATGAATTTGGTTTCGTCATTGCCGTACATGCTGATGTACCTACCGATATTCTTCGTTCCCATTTTCCGGCTCAACTCAAAATAGCCCCAGTAAACAGTATTCGTGATCTTGTCCAGTTACAGCTACCGGGTATTGGATTGAATTGCATGTCTGTGGCACCTCGTCAATTACCTTATCACGCAGGTTATACCTATTTTGAGTTGGAAAATAGTGGGGATCTATGGAAAAAAATGCGCCAATCCGGTGCTTTTGCATTACATCTCGCAGGAGACTTCCCTGGGTTAAATATGGAGTTTTGGGCTATTCGCCATCGGTAATTTAGCACTATTACGATAGAGAGAAATAGGAATGTATCATGCAGAATGATTTTTCTAAAACGGCAACTGAACAAGTATTAGATCCCCCAAAAAATACCAAACTGGTTGACAATCCTTTAGTGATTGCCGCTAACCCGTTACTGAATATGATCCAAGTGATACGTAATCAAGTAACGCAACAAAATCCAGTGAAATTACGTCAAATGCTTATTGATGATATTCGTCGTTTTGAAGTGCGTGGTCAGCAAAAAGGATTATCTTACGATGTTTTAATCGGTGCTCGTTATTGTTTATGTACAACTTTAGATGAAGCAGTCATGTCTACGCCGTGGGGGAAAAATACCGTTTGGTCGACAAATGGTTTGTTAGTGACCTTCCACAATGAAGGGTGGGGGGGAGAAAAATTCTTCCAATTACTGGCGAGGCTATCGAAACAACCTAAGAAAAATATTTTATTACTAGAACTAATTAATTATTGTTTATTATTAGGTTTTGAAGGTCGTTATCATATTATCGACAATGGCTACTCTCAGTTAGAAACGTTAAAGCAACGTCTTGCTCAAATTATTCACTCAGTGCGCGGTAGTTATTCTGTCTTACTATCTCCGCATCCTATCGATACGCCAGTAGAGCAGAAAAATTGGCGCCCTATGTTGCCATTATGGGGCTACGCTATATTTTTAAGTCTTCTATTATGTTTATGGTTTATTATATTAAATTGGCGATTAACTGAAGAAACTACCCCCGTTATCTCGTCAATTTATCAAATCGATTTACCGTCAGTTCTGTCTGAAGATATCTCTGTACCACTCGCGTTTTCGCCTGCTGTTGCAAAAATGAAAAACCAATTACAAAGAGATATTATTGAAAATAATTTAAGTATTCGTCATGGCTCACCCAATAGCATATCCATTATTTTGACTGGGGATGGGTTATTTGATTCTGCATCAACATCGATAAATGAAAAATACCAATCCACTTTAATGCGTATTGCTCAAGCAATTAACCATATTAATGGAACCATCACCGTGAGTGGTCATACCGATAGTGACCGTATACATAATGCGCGTTTCCCTTCTAATTATGAGTTGTCGTTTGAACGAGCGGATGCAGTAGGAACGGTATTGAAAAAATATTTACAACAACCAAGCCGAGTCACCATTGAAGGTAAAGGTGCTTTAGTTCCCATTGTTCCGAACACTAGCCTTGATAACAAAGCATTAAATCGCCGTGTTGAAATTACTGTACTTCATATGCCCAATACTCAATTTCCCACCGTTATTCGCGCATCTCAAGTGGGGGATGAATAATGTCTAAATTATTGATATCTATAGTAAGTAGCCGTTTTCTCTGGGTGATGGTTGGCATCAGTGCTATTTCACTCATTATTTGGTTTATTAGTCCTTTTATTTCTATTGGAGGTTATCGTCCTTTTGAGTCACCCGTTAATCGAGTAATAGCAATTGTTATTATTTGGGGGGGTTGGTTATTGATAAAACTCATTACTATAGCTTGGCGTGCACGATTTTCTACTAAAAAAGCAGAGAGTAAAGTGCAGGAGTCAGCCCCTAAAGAAAAAACGAGTGATCTCAAACTGGTGGAACGCTTTGAAGAAGCAACAAGTTTGCTAAAAAAAGCGTATATTAATCAGAAAAATTTACGCTCTCTACCTCATTGGCTATGGCACTTTAATAAACATTATATTTATCAACAACCTTGGTATGTTCTCCTCGGTGCTAAAGGGGCAGGAAAAACAACAGCCTTAGTCAATTCAGGTATTCATTTTCCTCTTGTAGATCGCTTTGGTAAAACGATGTTGCAAAACATTGTTAGCACCAGAAATTGTGACTGGTGGTTTGCAGACAATGCCGTGTTGCTTGATACCTCAGGGCATTATTCAATGCCAAATAATCAGGCAGAAAATAGTAATTATGAATGGAACGGTTTTCTCGGTTTATTAAAAAAATATCGCCCCAGACAACCGATAAATGGTGCCATTGTTACTATTAGTTTGGCTGATTTAATGAACCGTACCCCTGAAGAGTGTTTAGAACAAGCGCAGGCAGAACATAAGCGTTTAGTTGAACTAAGAGACTCTCTTAAAATAGATTTTCCTATATACGTCATGATCACAAAAGTAGATCTACTACGTGGGTTTCTGGCTTATTTTGAGAAGTATAGTGCTCAACAACGTGAGCAAATATGGGGGTTCACTTTTAGTCGAGAGGACACCAAGAAAGCTGATTTTTCTTTTATTTCGGCATATGAGAAAAACTTTGAGCAACTTTTACAACGCTTAAACAAAGGGCTTGCTGATACGATGCTTAATGAGGAAGACCCACTTAAATGTGGTGATATCTACCTCTTTCCACAAGCATTTTCACGTATTCGTAATGTGTTAGGTAACTATTTAAATGCACTTTTTGCCACATCTCACTTTGAAACGGCGTTTATTCCTCGTGGGATCTATTTTACTAGTGGTGCCCAACATACTTTATCTCCAGACAATATAACGTCAGAACTGAGTGATCCACTTAATGCTGCAACGGGTATTGATGAGAAAGACAACACCGCTGAAGAAAATAATAGCGCATCAAGCAACCGCGCTAAAAATAAAGGCTATTTTATTAAAGATGCCTTAGAAAAAGTGATTTTTCGTGAATCTGCTTTAGCAACGAATAATCGCTGGTGGATTTACTGTAGTACAACGTTACATTGGATAGGATATTTATTATTAGGGCTTCTTTTCTTAAGTGCCGCACTCTTTTTATATTCAAGTTATAGCCATAATAAACAGTACCTAAATGAGGTTGATAGCCATATTCCGTCTATAGAACGTCAATCACAAGGAATGGAGCTTTATAATAACCAAAATATTTTTACATTATTACCTTATCTCGATAGTTTGAGTGATCTTGCTGAAAGTAAACATTTTTCTCTTTCACATCCACCTATGACTTATCGTTTAGGACTCTACCGTGGCGATCAACTCGAAACCGCAAGTGATGCGTTATATCAAAAGGCATTAAAAAATATTCTATTGCCTTATGTTGCTTGGCAAGTGACTGCGATATTACAAAATGATATGGGGGGTGATGCGGATTTTAGTTTTGAAGCACTTAAAGCATATCGAATGCTTTATGAGCCAGAGCACTATGATGGCAAGTTTTTACGCGCATGGTTAATCTTTAACTTACAACGTTCAGCGACACCAAGTACCAGTAAATTGGCATGGCGCGCTCTTGATAATCATCTTAGTAGACTTCTTGATGAACAAGTACAAACTTCACCTTATCTACGTGATGAGCAATTAAAACGTTCTGCACAACAACGTCTAAATAAAACACCGATATCTGTACGAATTTATGGTCGATTAAAACGTATCCTTTTAAAAGAAGCCTCACTCAAGCCTCTTTCCTTAACCGATCTTGCTGGTACACAAGCAGAGCTTGTTTTCCAAAGTAAAAGTGGTCAATTTTCATCGGAAGGCATCCCTGGGCTTTATACACCAAAAGGTTATTGGTTAGCGTTTAATAAACGTATTAATGATATTACCCAAACTTTACTGAATGAAGATGGTTGGGTGTTAGAAATCGATGAAACAGCATTAACAAGAGAAAATCGTATCGATCTGCAAAAAACGGTGCGTCTATTGTATATGCAGGATTTCATCACAGTATGGGATAGTTTTCTTAATGATATAGAAATGAAAAATATATCAAGTTTAAAAGAACGTATTAATACTGCCCGTATCCTCTCTGCAGAAAATTCCCCACTGCGCAATTTTCTGATTAATGTTGTAAATAACGTACGTCTTACTGATGAAGCTGAACGCCAAGATAATAGTATTACCTTGAGTCATTCACAAAAGAATGCAACCGATCCAGAACCCTTTTTAAATAGCTTATTTTCCAATCAACAACCTAATGAAAATGATACCGGTGATATTTCTACCCAACCAGAGCAAGTGGTTTTAAACCATTATTCACCAATTATTGAGTTGACTAAAAGTAGTGGCGAGAAAGAGTCAGAAAGTATTGCTTTTGACTCAGTACTTAAGCAAACCGATACACTATACAACTATTTATTAGCTGTTCAAACGGCGTCAAATAGCGGTATGCAACCCCCTTCAGGCGAAGTGATTTTGTCATTGCAAGCAGAAGCTGGGCGTTTACCTCAACCTTTCAAAAAAATGATCCTCTCATTGGCTAATGGCGCGAGTCGTGATTCTCAAGTCAAAGAATTAGAGGCGCTACAGAAAAATGTTGAATTTGAAGTAAGAAATTTTTGCCATCAAGCGATTGAAGGGCGTTACCCATTAGTACGTGATGCACAGAAAGAGATCACTAGCCAAGATTTCTCTCAGATGTTTGCCCCTAATACCGGCATTATGGATAGTTTTTTCTATAAAAATTTGAATGGAAAAGTGGATACATCGCGCTCGACTTGGCGTTTTTATCCTGGTGTTGATGGAAGTAGTTCGTTATTTAGTAAGTCGAATATATTACGCTCTTTTCAACAAGCACGGATCATCAGAGATACGTGGTTTAGTGGTCAAAGTCAAAAGCCTTATTACACCCTTGCGATAAGGCCTATTAGTATGGATAACGACATTCTTAATATTATGCTGGACTTAGATGGACAAGTCTTTCGGTACAGCCATGGCCCACTTGTTCCTTTAATTGTCAGTTGGCCAGGTCCTAATAACACCAATCAAATTACGCTACAGCTTAATCTCGCAAATGGCAAAACAGCAACATTAGTGACTTTTGGTGATTGGGCGCTACATCGTTTAATGGATAAAGCAACGATAGAAACACATAACGCCTCTCTCGCGCAAATCGCGACTTTCAATATTGATGGACACCGTGTGGTGATGGAATTCACACCTAATAGTGCCAGAAATCCGTTTCAGCCAGTTTCATTTCGTTGCCCATAAGAGAAAAAGCGATGAGTCAAAAGCGTCTTTATTTACTAAACAGTTTGGCTAGGGAGCATCTATGACCATTGGATCACTGTTAACGCCTATATCTCCAGAAAACCCTTGTGGTGATAATTTGGAGTATGACGCAGAGTTTATGAAATTAGAGCAGTTTACTGAAGGTAAAACAGAACAACAGTTTGGCGATACGATAATTCCCGCTGAATTACCCGATTGGGCAGCTGTAGAGCGTATAGCATCTAATTTATTATCACGCACAAAAGATTTACGGGTGATGTCATATCTCACTTTAGCTTGGACACAACTGCGTGGATTACAAGGATATTTAGATGGTTTACAACTTATTTATTCTGCTATTGAACAATATTGGCCTCAGTTATACCCCTTATTAGATGAAGAGGGTGAAAATGATCCTATTTATCGAATTAACGCACTCGCCTTATTAGGTGATAACTCACCGCTAACTTACGCGGTGCGCTCTGCACCTTTTATCAAAGGAAGCAATAGTGAATTATCACTAAGGGATGCTTGTTCATTGCTGGATGGCAGTAAACAAGAATTAGAGCACTTTCCTGATGGTTTACCTCGTTTAAGGAGTGAATTAGGTAATCCACTACAAGAAAACGTTCAATTAATCGCGCCTATTACAGACTCACTGGCTAAATTGCGACATGCCATTGTGTTGCTATTAGATGAAAGTGCGTTACCTGAAATGGCGTTGTTGTTAGATGGTTTTGACGTTCTCAGTCAAGCCATTGTGCAGGCTAATAGTATCACCGATGTCGATTCGGAGCCGGAATGTATTTTAGACCCTCTCGCCACTCCTTTAAGCGATGATGCTATTTCGCTAACACCAATAGAGTTTGGTTATGGGAAAGTACAATCTCGCGCTGATGCTATGCATTTATTAGAAAAAGTTAAAGAGTACTTTGTGCAGTATGAACCAAGCCATCCAGCCCCTTTAATGATCGACCGACTACAAAAGCTTATTAATCTTAATTTTATGCAAATTATGCAGGATTTGGCGCCAGATAGTCTGCGTCAATTAGAAACGATTTTAGGAACACAAGAGACTGAAAAAAAATAGCATCGGCTATTTACTCATAACAGTACTGAATAAATATTACACGCTTTTTTAATATAGAGTTACGGAGAAAATCATGGCAAATATGAAATCTCATAGCGGGCAAAAATTTATCGCCCGTAACCGAGCCCCCCGAGTGCAGATTGAATATGATGTTGAAATTTATGGCTCAGAACGAAAAATTCAATTGCCTTTCGTTATGGGTGTAATGTCCGATTTAATCGGAACACCACTCGAACCACAGCCCAGTCTTGAAGAGCGTAAATTTCTAGAAATAGACATTGATAATTTTGATGATCGCATGAAGTCATTAAAACCCCGCGTTGCTTTTCAAGTAGAAAATACCTTGAATCAAGAAGGTAACTTAAATGTGGAGTTAGTCTTTGAAAGTATGGATGATTTTTCTCCCGCAAGTATTGCTCGTAAAGTTGAACCTTTAAAAGTGCTATTAGATGCTCGTACTCAACTGTCGAATTTACTTTCTTATATGGACGGTAAAAGTGGTGCAGAAGAGTTAATTGCTCAAGTACTCAGTAACCCAGAGTTGCTGCAATCATTAACTCAAACTCCAAAGCCAACTAGTCAAGACGTTCAACAAGGATCGGAGGAGTAAGATATGAGTTTACAATCTCAAGTACAACCTACCAAAGCAGCCACATTAGATAGCCATAATGAGTTCAATGCGTTACTGCAAAAAGAGTTTAGACCAAGAACGGAACAAGCTAAAAAAGCGGTAGAAAATGCCGTTAAGACTTTGGCACAGCAGGCTTTAGAAAATACGGTTACTGTATCTGAAGATGCTTATAGAACCATCCAAGACTTGATTGCTGAAATCGATAATAAGCTTTCTCAGCAAATCAATAAAATTATCCATCATGAAGAATTCCAACAAATTGAAAGTGCGTGGCATGGTCTGAATTACCTTGTGAATAATACTGAAACGGATGAGATGTTAAAGATCCGTTTTATGAGTATTTCGAAGAAAGAGTTAGGTCGGTCATTGAAACGTTATAAAGGTGTCGGCTGGGATCAAAGCCCACTCTTTAAACGTATTTATGAACAAGAATATGGGCAATTTGGTGGTGAACCTTTTGGGTGTTTGATTGGTGATTATTATTTTGATCATAGTCCTCAAGACGTTGAATTATTAGGTGAAATGTCAAAAATAAGTGCGGCTTCTCACTGTCCATTTATTACCGGAGCATCACCTAATGTGATGCAAATGCAATCTTGGCAAGAATTAGGTAATCCTCGTGATTTAGTCAAGATATTCCAAAATACTGAATATGCGGCTTGGCGTAGTCTGCGAGAGTCTGAGGATTCTCGTTATATCGGGCTTGCTATGCCTCGTTTTTTATCCCGCTTACCTTACGGTATTAAAACAAATCCGGTGGATGAGTTTAATTTTGAAGAAAGTATCGATAGTGCTAATCATCAAAATTATACCTGGGCGAATGCGGCTTATGCTATGGCAGCCAATATTAATCGTTCATTTAAAGAGTATGGTTGGTGTACTGCTATTCGTGGCGTCGAATCTGGAGGGGCTGTAGCGAATCTACCTTGTCATACTTTCCCAAGTGATGATGGTGGCGTAGATATAAAGTGCCCAACGGAAATTGCTATTAGTGATAGACGCGAAGCTGAATTAGCCTCTAACGGTTTTATGCCACTTATCCACCGTAAAAACTCTGATTTTGCTGCTTTTATTGGGGCACAATCACTGCAAAAACCCGAAAAATATTACGATCCCGATGCAACGGCTAACGCTCAGTTGGCTGCTCGTCTCCCTTATCTTTTTGCCTGCTGTCGATTTGCACATTATTTGAAATGTATTGTGCGCGACAAAATCGGTTCGTTTCGTGAACGCGATGAAATGGAGCTGTGGTTGAATAACTGGATTATGAATTATGTCGATGGTGATCCGGCGAACTCTTCACAAGAAACCAAGGCGAGAAAACCATTGGCTGCGGCGGATGTTCAAGTGCAAGAGATTGAAGACTCTCCGGGTTATTACTCTGCTAAGTTTTTCTTGCGTCCTCATTATCAATTAGAAGGTTTAACTGTTTCTTTACGCCTAGTTTCAAAACTTCCGTCATTAAAACAAGGCGAATAAAGAGAGAGAAATTTGCTCACCATATTTTAAAAGCACGTTATCTCGTCATTTAAATATATAGAGCATAACAAGCCACGTAAAAGAGACGATTTATCATTTTCGATAATACCGATTTTATGTGGTCACCGATGTTTTTTATTTAACTAAAAAAGAGGCATTAATTATGGCAATTGACATGTTTATGAAAGTTGATGGTGCGAACGGTGAATCTAAAGATTCTAACCATAAAGGTTGGACAGATATTGTGTCGTTCTCTTGGGGCGCTGCTCAGCCAGGCAATATGGGTGTTGGTGGTGGTGGCGGTACAGGTAAAGTTTGCTTCAATGACTTGCATGTTAAAGCATTAATTGACAAATCAACACCGGCGTTACTGAAACATTGTGCGAGTGGTAAACATTTAGCCAAAGTTGAACTATCTATTTGTAAAGCCGGTGGTGGACAAATGGAATACGCCAAAATCACCTTGGACGATGTATTAGTGACCAATATCCAGTATATCGGTGCAGATAACGATGACACCGTTGGTGTGCTTTATTCTTTCCAAGCATCCAAAGTTCAGCAGCAGTATTGGGAACAAACTGATCAAGGCGGTAAAGGTGCTGAAAGTAGTTCTGGCTGGGATATTAAGCAAAACTGCGAAGCTTAATTAATGATAACAATTTCCTCAGATATTGGGGAAATTGTTATTTCGATAACTCTCATCTTCGCAAAATAAATTTATCTCGCTCCTGTACGTCACTGGTCACTGGCGATGAAGGATAATGATTAAGCTTTGTAGCAAACAAAAATGGAAACAGCACCTATGCGGCTAATAATAATCAGAACTAAAGATAATGAAACGTTATCTCAGGACTATTGTGATTTCCTTGCGCCAAAAGGAACAATAGGTCGAGGCGCTGATAATACATTAGTGCTACCTGACGCTTCCCGTGCAATCTCTCGTTTACAGGCAACGGTAGATATTGCTACTACAGGTGAGGCTTTTATCACCAGTCATAAAAGTACGCTTCCATTTTTATTGAATGGTAATCACTTGTCTTATGATAGTCAGCATAGTTTGACGGAGGGCGATATTCTTACGGTTGGTGACTACCAACTCAAAGTGACCTTTCAATCCAACACCGGTCTTGATACACCCTTACCAAAGGAAGACGCCAGTAAGGTAGTAACACCTGTTTGCCATATTAATGATGCAATATGGGATGAATTAGAAGCTGAATTTCCATCGCCTTTGCCTGAGATGGTACCTGAAATCAATAATGATCCTACCCACCCACTGTTTACTCCTCCTTCTGGATCAACCACATTAAAAGATCCACTGGCAATGTCAAAAGAAACAAGTCTCGAAGATCTTTATCAACAGCATGATGTGCCTGAAAGTTTATTTGCACAAGAAGATGTCTTTTCTCAGCCAACAATAATGAAAGATACGACGCCCAGTGTATTACAAGCACCACAAGATCTCTCTTTATCATCCTCGTCTTCAATGGAGAAAAAAACGGCTACTGAAATAGTTATCAATACAACATCACCGGCTGAAACTCGCCATCATTCTGCTTCAGAATGGTCTATTAGTAGCCCTCTTCTCGATGAATATCATGATGAAAATGACTTTAGTGGTGTTGATGATTTATTTATAAATAATGCGGTTCCATTAACACCTGCGCCCGATAATCTAGCGATATTAGCATCAGATGAAACGCCATGGTCAAAACAGCAACCACAACGTCAGCCCAACTCAGTACCTTCATCTGATCTTCACGAGATGATAGATAACCCACTATTTGAGCAGGAGCACAATCTTGTTCACAACGTAGAGGGATCACTGACGGATGACGAGCCTTTCGTATTTGAAGAAACGCTTTTTCAAATAACACCAGAAAAAAAACCATCTCGCGAAAAAACTGCGGATACATTACCGACGAAACAAGCTCGAATGGGGATAGATCCCGTCGAACACAAACCATTAAAAACCCCTAAATCAACGTCACAAGCACAATTAAATGGCGAACTTTATGAGGCTTTGATTGCTGGGTTAGGCTTGGATGATATTCCAAATCGTCCCGATTTTTCACCCGAACAACTTTATCAAGCCGGGAAATTATTAAGCCTCTTTTCGCAAGGTGCAGTGGCATTATTGTCGTCTCGTCATCTGCTAAAACAAGGTATTAATGCAGAAATGACCATGATTTTAGAGGAAGGAAATAATCCGTTTAAATTATTGCCTTCTGGTAAAACGGCACTTATGCAACTTTTTAGTACGCCAATGCCGGGTTTTATGGAGCCTGAAAGTGCCGTTCGTGATGCCCTTATCGATCTACAAGCGCATCAACTCGGTATGATCGCAGGTGTGCGCGCTATCATAACAGCACTGCTACAAAAATTTTCACCCGAAGAGCTGGAAAAGCAAGCTGTAGAACAAGGGGATCTTAACAGTAAAAAATCTTTCTTTAGGCCTCGTAAAAACGCTTTATGGCATGTTTTGGAAACAGAACATAAAAAAATGGTAGAAGCGGCAGATAATGATTTTTATACGTTATTTAGTCATGCCTTTCTTCCTGCGTATGATCTCGAGGTTCGGCAATATCGAGCAACGCAAAAGAGTAAGGAATTATGATGGATCTCTGTTTTTTTGCTTGTTCACATCAAGGTGCTCGTCCACAAAATCAAGATAAAGTAGCACACTATATCGGTGATAATTCAGCCTGTTTTATTCTATGTGATGGGGTCGCAGGACATAAAGGTGGTGAAATAGCTGCATCGCTAAGTTGTCATTTTCTATTAAATAAACTCTCCAATGATGAGCCTTATTCGCCAGAGAATGTGCCTTTATTAGTAAAACAACTCCAGCAATATATTCAGCAAGCACAGCAAAAAAATTATGCATATAGACAAATGCAGACGACATTAGTGACGCTTTTTATTGATAGAAGAACACAGCAAGCGCATTGGGTTCATGTCGGAGATAGCCGACTTTATCTCTTTCGCCACGGCTATCTTAGCCAAGTCACTTCAGACCACAGCTTAACGCAAAAAATGAAAGAGATGGGTTATCAGATGCATGATATTCCTGATAATTTATTAATGAGCGCTTTAGGTAGTCAAAAACAAGATATGACTTATAGCGCTATCTTACCTCTTCATGACGGTGATGCTTTTTTATTATGCAGTGATGGTTTTTGGAAACGCCATCACTTAGCACTTTTAGAACATACGTTACGGCTCGCACAAACGCCTGAAGATTGGTTACTTCTTATCAATCACTTATCTCAACATCAACCACAAGATGATAACTATAGCGCAATCGCTGTATGGATAGGCTCACCGCAAGAGTCTACGTTATTACAAACACTTCCCTTGGATGAAAAAGTTATCTGTCCAGCCGTTATTAACCCATTTATTGGAGATAAACATTGAAATCACTTTTATCAGTTCTGGAAAATGGCTCTTTATTAACCGCTTTAAGTGAGGCAGAAGCTCAGGTTAAAGCCGCGCCAATTGATGCGGATAAGCGTGCATATTGGGCACAGCTTCTATTACTTTATGGTGATTGGGACAGGGCGCAAACACAGCTCAAAGCGTGGGAGGCATTGACGCCAATAGCGCGGCCAATCACTCAGCAGTTATTAGCAACGGTAGAGGCTGAACGTTATCGAGAAGCGGTTTTTTGTGGAAAAGCAAAACCGCATTTTATGGATCAGCCACAACAGTGGTTATCGACATTAGCACAAGCCTTAACACTCTCAGGTGAACAAGCATATCAGCAACGAAATGATGCCTATAGTCTCGCTGAGGAAAGTGCTGGAACTATTATTGATGAGTCAAGTGAATCATATAAATTTATCTGGCTTGCAGATGCGGATAATCGTCTCGGGCCTGTATGTGAGTTATTAATAGATAATGAGTATTACTGGGTGCCGTTCGATAAAATTAAATCGATTACTTTTCAAAAAACCATGAATATCGTGCATTTGGTCTGGCGACATTCGTTGGTCAAGTTACATTCAGGACAACAAAAAGTTTGTCAAATTCCTGTTCGTTATCCCCTTACGCAAGCAAGCGAAGAGATGCACCGTTTAGGACGCTGTACGCAGTGGAGCCTGTTAGATGGTGATGGGCATTACGCAGGGCAAGGGCAAAAGTCTTGGATAACAGAAGATAATGAATACCCTTTATTAACTTTACATCAAGTGGATTTTTTACGGGATGAACATTAATAGGGAGGGAAGATGATTAACCATTATGATACAACAGAAAGGATGCCGACTAAAAAAGAAAGAGATACCATTTCTCGTAGCAGAACGTTGCCAACTCTATTTGATAGATTAACGGATTTAGAACCGAGGAAAAAACATGAAGTACAAAGAAATCAAAGTATTTCACATGGTACTCTTAAGAAATTGATTTTGCGTGATTTACAGTGGTTATTTAATTGTACAAATAATGAATCACTCCTTGAGTTAGATAATTATCCAGAAGTTCGACGTTCGACATTGAATTATGGTGTTGCCACTTTAGCGGGCCAAAGGATGTCAGAAATAGAGTGGTCTGATATAGAAAAAAATCTTACTCAAGCGATCATTAATTTTGAGCCAAGAATTATTCCTGATCAGTTAGTTTTGCAGTGTATTTCTAATAAAGATGATCTGAATTTACACAATGTGTTATCCATTCAAATCCATGGTTTTTTATGGTATTCGCCTTACCCGCTAGAATTCTGTTTTCGTTCCGATGTGGACTTGGAAAATGGTTATTTTGATCTCAAAGATATAGGGTAACCTTATGAATAATAAACTTCTTGAATACTATAATCGTGAATTAATTTACTTGCGTGAAATGGGCGCTGAATTTGCTAAATCTTATCCGAAAGTCGCAGGACGATTAGGTATGCAAGGTATCGATATTAATGATCCCTATGTTGAGAGGTTATTGGAAGGTTTTGCATTTTTAACTTCACGGATCCAACTAAAGATGGATGCGGAATTTCCTAAATTTTCACAGCGTATCCTTGAAATTCTCTACCCTAATTATCTTGCGCCAATTCCTTCTATGGCAATTGCCGAACTTCATCCTGATGGACGAAAAGGGAATATTAATAATGGTTTTCTCGTTCCTAAGGGAACCCTTATGACGTGTGATGTATTTAAAAAGAAAGGGATCACTTGTAAATATAGTACAGCACATGATGTGATGCTTTATCCTCTCAATATAAGCCATGTTTCATTAGACGCGGCACCTAATGATATCATAGAGTTTGAAAGGATTAATCGAGAAAAGAGTAGCCATGCTTTACGTATTCGTTTGCAGCTTAATGATAATACCAAATTACAAGATTTAACCCTCGATAAGCTGACATTCTATCTTAGTGGACCTGATCTTGAAGCAACACAACTGCTTGAGCTTTTAATGCAACATACGACAGGTATTTTTTGTCAACCGACCAATAATGCCAGCTTACGTTACTATATTTCTAAAGATAAACTAGTACATGAAGGGTTTGAGCCTGAACAAGCGTTATTGCCGAATGATTTACGTAATTTTGATGGTTATCGACTATTACAAGAATATTTTGCTTTCCCTGCTCGTTTTCTCTTTTTTAGTATTTCAGGATTATCTCGCCTATTTAATGGGGAAAAATTACAAAAAAGTCTAATAAATGAAAAGACGAATGAATTTGAAATTATCCTTTTGCTAGATAAGACGGTAACTGATTTAGCCAAACGAATTGATCGCAGTCATTTATCTTTATATTGCACACCGGTTGTTAATTTATTTCCTAAGGTTGCTGAGCGTATTACGCTCAATAATAAAACCAACGATTATCATCTTATTGTCGATAATATTCAGCCATTAGATTATGAAGTTTTCTCTATTAAACGTTTGTGGGGAACGCAAAAAGATAATAAATATGAACAAGAGTTTCGCCCTTTTTATTGTACCCAAGGACGAGATAGACAAAATTATGGCGCTTACTTTTCGCAAGCTCGTCTGCCCCGCATTCCATCAAGTACGAACAAAGCTCGGGGCTCACGGAGTAATTATCATGGTTCAGAAGTTTTTCTCTCTTTAGTCGATGCGAACAATACACCTTGGCGTCATGATCTTGAATATATTACTGCTGAAGTATTAGTGACAAATCGTGATTTACCTTTATTACTTCAAAAGCAGGAGTTTTATGCTTTTACCGTTTCTGACTCTATTCCTTTGCATCAAATAACGTTAAAAAAGACTCCCTCTTTACCAAAAGGTGCTTTAGAAGAGGATCGTATATCTTGGGGATTGATTAGCCAATTACAGCTTGATTATCTCAGTTTAATGGAAGCCGATAACACTAATTGTTCCAGTAAACTCAGAGAGTTTTTAACGTTATATGCAAAATTAGAAGAGCCACATATATTAAAAGAGATAAGTGGTGTACAAAATTGTCAATTAACGCCGACTTATCAACGAAGTCCCTGTCCTGGTCCTATCGCTTTTTCTCGAGGAATCAATATTAATCTTATGATTGATGAGTTGGCTTTTTCTGGCGGAACACCCTATTTATTAGGTTGCGTACTAGAACGTCTTTTTAGTCGAATGGTTTCCATGAATTCGTTTGTAGCAACAACATTGAGTACTCCTCAGCGAGGTAAAATTGCTCAATGGCCTGCTCGAGTGGGTAGGAAAACATTAATATGAGTGTAAAGAAACCCTCTCGTTTAGCCGACGATTTTTGGATCTCACTTAAAAATCACCCTTATGAATTCGATTTATTTCAAGTGCTTAGGTTATTAGATGCTCAAGGGGGAGCTACGTGGCCATTAGGAAAAGCCCCGCACCCTTATCAAGAGCCTATTCGTTTAGGACAACAACCCTCACTTTCATTTGCACCCTCGACATTGGCTAGTGTCGAAGCTAAAAAAGAGTGTGATTTACATGAGTTGATGATTTATAGCTTTGGTCTTTTAGGTCCGAATGGCCCCATGCCTTTGCATTTTACTGAATATGTGCGAGAACGGTATTTGCACCATCAAGATCGTACTTTCGTTGATTTTCTTAATTTATTTCATCACCGCTTAATCTTACTGTTTTATCGAGCTTGGGCGGATAGCCAACCTACGGTTTCTCTTGATAGAGAAGATAATCAAGCCTTTAGTCACTATATTTCTAGTTTGATTGGTATGGGAAGTGATAAGGGACTTATTCCCTGTGATGCTAAATGTTATATGGCGGGTCATTTCGTTAGACAGCATTATGATGCTGAAGGATTAGCAAAAATTCTTTCTCATTATTTTCAGCTGCCCGTTCAAATAATCGAAAATATCCCCGTTTGGTTACCGATTGAAACAGAGCAACAGACTCGGCTCTCTATGGAGCAATCGGCAAAGTTAGGACAAAACTCCTTCTTAGGATTAATGACTCGCGATATACAACATAAATTTCGTATCGAATTAGGGCCAATGACGCTATCACAGTACCAACTCTTTTTACCTGGAAATAAATACGCCACAGAATTACGCGATTGGGTTCGACATTATGTTGGTATTGAATATTTGTGGGATGTGCGTTTGATCCTTCATAAAGAAGAAGTGACTCGAACCCAATTAGGGGGAATGCATCGATTAGGATTGGATAGCTGGTTACGTGATGCAGACAATAGTGAAGATGCCAATGACCTCTTTTTTATGCCCGAAAATTTTGAATCTGAATATTAGGTATTACTTAAAATAGATATTAAGGGATGATTATGAGTGAAATCAGCCGCAGTGTTTTGTTTAACAAGTTAAATACGCAATTGCTGACAAGTTTAGAAAATGCTACCGCTTTTTGTAAATTACGCGGAAATCCTTATGTTGAATTAGCTCACTGGATACATCAGTTAATGCAAACAACAGAGGGAGATTGGCCACGCATTATCGATTACTTCAATATTGATAGTGTGGTACTTAAAAATGACATTATTACTGCAATAGACAGACTTCCACATGGTGCTAGCTCTATCAGCGATTTATCTGAACATATTGATAATGCTGTTGAACGAGCTTGGACTTATTGTTCATTAACATTAGGTGGAGACAAGATTCGTAGTGGTCACTTATTAGTAAGCTTGCTTAACACCCCCAATTTATATCATCAAATGTTAGATATCTCTTCTTGTTTCTCACAAATCAATCGTGACATTCTGGTGAGTAATTTTAATCAAATTCTTAATGATATTGATGATGAAACATTCGCGTTTCACGAAACGCCATCGACGAATAATTATCAAGGCCAAAGTGCCCTTGAACAATACTGCAGTAATTTAACAGAAAAAGCGTGTCGTCATGAACTTGATCCGGTAGTGGGTCGCGATGAAGAAATTCGTCAACTTATCGATATATTAATGCGTCGTCGGCAAAATAATCCCTTGTTAATTGGTGATGCAGGGGTTGGTAAAACGGCGATTGTTGAAGGATTAGCCTCTCGTATTGTCACAGGAGAAGTTCCTCCTAAATTGCGGAATGTGACTTTATATCTCCTTGATATTGGTATGCTACAAGCTGGAGCAAGTGCGAAAGGTGAGTTTGAACAGCGCTTACGTACCATTGTTGATGAAGTTCAAGCAAGCACTACGCCAATCATTTTATTTGTCGATGAGATCCATATGCTTATCGGTGCTGGTGGAAGCCAAGGCACGGGCGATGCCGCCAATTTGATGAAACCCGCATTAGCACGTGGTCAATTACGTACTATTGGTGCAACAACATGGTCTGAATATAAAAAATATATAGAAAAAGATCCTGCTTTAACGCGTCGTTTTCAGGTTGTTAAAGTTCTTGAGCCGAATGAAAACAAAGCAATTATTATGTTACGACATTTACGCCAGACCTTGGAAGAACATCATCAAGTCATTCTTCTTGATGAGGCTATTGAAGCCGCTGTTCATCTTTCTCATCGTTATATTCAAGATAGGCAACTTCCAGATAAAGCGATTAGCCTTATGGATACGGCTTGCTCACGATGTGCTATTAGCCAACATTCAGAGCCAGCAAAAGTAGAAAATTGCCGTCGTCAAATTGAATCACTTGAAATTGAACGCGATATTGCTAAACGTGAAATACGTATTGGCACTATGAATAATGAAAGGCTTGAAAAAATAGAAGCACAAATAGTGATTGCTCAACAGCGTTTAGAAACATTGATTTCACGCTGGCATGCTGAACTAGAAATAGTTAAAGAGATCATTGAATTACGCAGTCAAATTTGTCAGTTAGACCAACGAGAAGAAGAAAATGACGTTGAGGAGGATAGAGACAGTGAAGAATTGACAGTATTGGGTTTACGTTTAGATGAATTACAGCAACAACTGACAGCCTTACAACAAGGAGAACCGTTAATTTTCCCAACTGTAGATGCAAATACCGTTGCGTCAGTGATTTCTGATTGGACGGGGATCCCATTAGGTCGAATGGTTCAAAGTGAAATTGATGCGGTATTAGGTTTAGCAGATACATTAAATCAACGTATTATTGGACAACGATATAGCTTAGATCAGATAACTAAACGTTTAATAACATCTCGTGCCTCATTAGATAACCCTAATAAACCGATTGGCGTATTTATGCTATGCGGTCCATCAGGAGTGGGTAAAACAGAAACGGCTCACGCATTAGCAGAAAGTTTCTATGGCGGTAAAGATAATGTCATCACTATTAATATGAGTGAATTTCAAGAATCACATACGGTTTCTACCTTAAAAGGTGCGCCTCCGGGATATGTAGGCTATGGGGAAGGAGGTATATTAACAGAAGCAGTACGTCGTCATCCTTATAGTGTTGTTTTGCTTGATGAAATAGAAAAAGCACACTCTGATGTTCATGAAATATTCTATCAAGTCTTTGATAAAGGTTGGATGGAAGATGGTGAAGGTTTACAAATTGACTTTCGTAATACCATTATTATTTTAACATCGAATGTCGGGACTGATATTATTAGTTCGCTCTGTGCTGATCCTGATTTATGTCCTGATCCAGAGCAATTAACAACAGCACTTAGAACGCCACTATTGCAAGTCTTTCCCGCGGCTCTTCTTGGGCGATTAACTGTGATCCCATATTATCCATTAAGTGATGTTGTGCTAGGCGATATTGTAAAATTACAACTTAATCGAGTTTGTCAGCGACTACAAGAAAACCATCATATGACTTGTTCCTTTAACGACAGAGTGGTGCAACAAATCGTTAATCGTTGTACTGAAGTTGAATCAGGGGGACGTCTAATCGATACCATTATTACCAATACATTGTTACCTCAGATCAGTCATCGCTTATTAATTGCAAGCAAAACGCTACATCAATACCGCCATCTTGATATTGATTATATCGATCAAGATTTTGCATATGATTTTCAGGTATAACTGTTAATGGTAATGTCGCACAGAACAACGATTTTATCTACCTCAGGGCGTAGTGAGCACGCATTGCGTCCTGGGTATCATTTAGATCAATGGAAAATCCAACAGCTGATAGGTGAAGGTGGATTTAGTCTGGTTTATCAAGCAATTGATAAACATACACATCAAAAAGTGGCGATAAAAGAATATTTTCCCTTATCAGTGTCGATACGAAATTCTCAACAAGAAATTATTGTTCGTGATGATATTTTATTAACCACTTTTAATACTGGAAAGGCTTGTTTTCATCAAGAAGCGGAGATCCTTCGGAACCTTTCACATCCTAATGTTCCTCACTATATTGATTATATAAATAAAAATAAGACTGTTTATATTATTACCACTTATTTTGAAGGAATAAATTTAAAAAAATGGTATCAACAAACTAATAAGAGATTGAGTCAAGACTGGCTGATCTGTTTTCTGCTTTCTTTGCTGGAGATTGTTCGCGATGTCCATAAAGAGGGATATCTACATCTAGATATTTCATGGGATAATATTCAACTACAGAATAGATGTAGTGCTATCTTACTCGATTTTGGCTCAGCATGTTCATTATTACAGCAAGATGAAAAAAATACGATTATTTTAAAACCAGGTTTTTCACCGCCAGAGCTTTATTATCCCGAAGGAATGACAAAAATAGGGACTTGGTCTGATATTTATTCTATTGGTGCATTGGCGTATGCTTTGATTACAGGGAAAATACCTCCAGTGAGTTTAGTCCGTACGATAGATGATAATTATCAACCTTTAGCATTGACAATGCTTGAGGGATATTCGACAGATTTTTTATTACTAATTGATCATGCACTTTCTCTTAAGATAGAAGATCGTCCTCAAACCGTTGAGATATTAATACAACAGCTTAATAGGGCACTTAAATATTAATTAACATATTATCTATTGACGAAATTAGCGTATTATGACTTTCATAAATAGATTTAAAACTAATTATATTTAAAAATATTTATTTTAATAGATAATAACATCACAAAATATCATTTAATTAATGGAATTAGCTGTCTTTTTATCTATAATTTAACTTATATAATATAAATTATAGGTATTATAATGGCTATAATTAATGTCACTTGTCCTTATTGTAATTCTGAGAAAAAAGTGGTTTGCAATGGTTATACTCCTACAGGAGTCCAACGTTATTTGTGCAGTGAATGTCAAAAAACATTCCAACTTAATTTTATCCATAACGCCTCAAAACCAGGAACACATGAACAAATTATTAATATGATAAAAAATGGGCTAAGTCGTCGAGCTACTGCACGTATCTTAGGTGTTAGCCTAAATACAGTATTAAGACATTTAAAAGGATAGCTATGTGGTGAATTTGAGAGTTAATTTTATATTAAAGATAACTCAAAAAGCACTAACAAAAAAATCTATTCAAAACCTGTGATTTATTTATCCTCTTATCTTAATTTTCTTTTTGAAAATAATTTAAGAATATAAATATTGTCAATGTTGTTGATATAGATTAATGATAGTTCTTATTATTAATTATTTCATCTATCAGTTATTCTTTATAAGAATATTAATGTATAGTTTTACACTTTAAATTTGTTTTTATTAGTCTGGTGAATCTTTTTAAGCTAAATAAATGATATATTTATCTGTTAAATAGCCAAATCCAATCTCAACATACTTTAGTTGTTAATTCTTATGTTTTATGATTATTAGTGAAATAAGCTTAATATATAGCTTTTTAAGTTTTTTATATTGCTTATATTGTTAGTAAGCATACTTCTATTTAATATATCGTGTAACAAAGTATAAAAATATATAAAAAACATGTCATTTTTACTATTGAAAGCTTATTGTTTACGATAAATATCGGCATGTTATAAAAAATATATTTTTTAAACTAATTTTTTGATTGATTAATCTATTATTTTACGTATTTTACGCTTTCCTCTCCCCCCTATATTCACCCCTGCTTTTCTTATCTCTATTTGCATTATTTCACTGTATTTAATGTATTTATTCAACCCAATATATTATTTAAGGAATTGATGATGAGTCGATTAGCCTCACGCTTTGGGCGTGCCAATAGTATTCGTCGTGACCACCCACTCACCATTGAAGAATTATTCCGTACTGTACCGAGTGTTTTCTCTGAAGAAAAACACGAATTCAGAAGTGACCGGTATACCTATATCCCAACCATTACTTTACTTGATAGCCTTCAAAAGGAAGGTTTCTACCCGTTCTTTGCCTGTCAGACTCGTGTTCGTGATACGAATCGTCGAGAGCATACCAAGCATATATTAAGACTTCGACGACATGATCAAATTACAGGTATTCAAGTGCCTGAAATTATTCTTTTAAATAGTCATGATGGTTCAAGCAGCTATCAAATGTTACCGGGTCTATTTAGAGCAGTATGCCAAAATTGTTTGGTTTGTGGAGATACCTTTGGTGAGGTGCGAGTGCCACATAAAGGTGATGTGGTGGGTAAAGTAATTGAAGAGGCTTATGAGGTACTAGAAACGTTTGATATGGTTGCTGAAAAGCGTGAGCAGATGCAATCTCTTTTGTTACCTCCACCAGCACAACAAGCCTTGGCGCAAACGGCTTTAACTTATCGCTTCGGTGAGGAATATCAACCGATTACTGAGGAACAAGTATTACAGCCACGTCGCTGGGAGGATAAAAAAGATGATCTTTGGACGGTATATCAACGGTTGCAGGAGAATTTAATCAAGGGTGGATTATCGGGTAGGAATGCGAAAGGTAAGCGCGCTCGTACTTGCTCTGTCAATGGTATCGATGGGGATATTAAATTGAATAAGGCGCTGTGGGTGATGACGGAAAAGATGTATGAGCATTTTTCTGGAAGAGAGTGCACTTAGTCGCATAAATAAGGGTGAGTTTTATTTAAGTATTGTAAGTTTGGCTTAAGTGTAAAATAATCTATCCTCAGTTAAGGATGAGGGTAGATTATGGCAATAGGATATTTTTTGCGAGTCGGTGATAGAACCACTTGTGGAGGACAAATATTAACGGGAGACAATACCATGCAATGGTATGTGTTGCTGGCGCTCGTGAAGGCGATATAGTCAGTTGTGGCAAGCATTCAGGTCGCTTTTATATCATAGGTGGCTGTGATAGTGTTTGGGATGAAGGGCGAAAATTGGCAGGGACACTTGAAAGTTTGAGTTCATGCCCTTGCCATTCACGATTCATTAATTCCATTCAAGATTGTTATAGTAATGAGAGTAATCGCTCTTATCAAGATACTCAATCCACTGAGATTCAAAAAGTACCTGTATCAATTCAAAAGCATCATATTCGTTACCGATGCCTTAATGATAATGGTGAGCCATTTGCACAACGTGAATATCAAATATATCTACCTGATGGACAGATATTTCAGGGTAAAACAGATAGTGATGGCTATACTCAATGGCATGATACTAAAGGAAAAGATGAAGTTACTATTCACTTGTTAATGGATTAAATCATGTCTATATATACTGTTTCTACAAAAATAGAATCTAACATTCCTGCCGATAACTTGTTATATGATTTAACCATTTATAGGATGGATTCTAGTAAGAAAAAACATTACATATTGTCGGGTATTTCTAAGCAACCAGTGCAGTCAAACTATGAAACATTAAAGCATCAAACTTCTGAGACTACTGACTTAACAACAACCATTTATATGGTTGAGATTATGCTGTATCGCAAGCACTTAGGTAATGTATCTCCTGCGTTAAAAGAATCTTTCATCAGAATGTATACCTTAGATGACTTGATAGCAGGAAAAGCTTGTTCCGAGAAAAAAAGAGAAAATGCATGTTACTTTGAATCTACAGGACAAACTGAGCTAGAAAGCAAAGGGGATAATACGATAGAGCTTCGTATCTCCGTACCGGAAAGACAATTTATTGCCAAAGAATATCCTGTAGGAAGCCCTAGAGACCTTTTCAAAAAGGATTTATTTGAGTTTGAATTAGTACAACGATTAGATCATTTTGATTATCCATACCAAGGTTCAACTAGTCTCTGTGGGCCAGCTGCATTATTTTATAGTTTGCTTATTGATAGGCCTGATATATACAAACAGGCAGCTAGAGAATTATGGCAGTATGGAACAACAAAAATAGGAAAACTAAGAATAACACCAGGTAATAGTTGCAAAAGGCCATCTGGCTCATTTTATTATGACAATGGGAGTGTAAAAGTTAGCGGATTAGATTGGATCACTTTGGCGAGTTTGCGAGACTCTGAAAATGCCATATTTAGTTATAGCTCAGCTGAAGATGAAGCTGCTGGGGTCACAATGTGGGGGATGTTATCTGAGTGGTTTGAAAAGGTCGGTTACCAAAAAGTTTTTGATAACATAAGTTTATCCTCCTCTAATTTTAAAGATATTCTTGATTTAAATGAATATCAGAGAAAAGGATATCTGGTCGTTTCGTTAATATCTGCTGGTATGCTAACTGGTTTACCAAACCAAGACACGTCAAGTAAAAATCATTGGGTCGTCTGGAACGGAACTCTTGCTGGAGCAGATGATTCGGTTCTTACTAATGAAACTAATTTAGATACCGTAGTGAATTTAAATTGTTTTTCTTGGGGTGAAGTTAAGGCTTGGGTTAAGAAAGAAAAATCACTGAATTATGTATTAAACCATATATTTGGTGCACTTGTTTTCAAGCGAATATTGTAAAATGAAGATTATAATTTTATTTTTTGCATCACTAATATTGATGGGGTGCGGCAACCCGACTCCAAAAGTAACGCCTGATCAGTTACCAGTAGGAACCTCCGGCATTGCGTATAATGCGACAATTAATATATCCGGAGGGTATATTAGCCCCAAAGGTATTTCTGTCAAAATAATACCTCAAGACTCTGGATTGACATGGAGTCCGAAGATTTCATATCTAACATTTCAAGGTAAAACCCAAAAAGATGAGGACTTCCATGAGATTAGTATCACTGGAATACCATTATTAAAGGGAGTTATTCAGATTAAAATTGATGGATATACTTCTGGCACTATGTACGCAGGCAAGGAGTTTCATAAAACCTATAAAATAGAAATTGACTAAACAATAAAATTTACTGAAATTCAAATTAACCTATCGATATGATTAATAAGTGTTTATTGATTTATGTCTTGCTCGTGTTTGTTTGAAAAAAGAGCTTAAGGTGAAATTTATAATTTTTTGTTTCTTTTTTATATTAGCTGGGTGTGTTAATTCGACACCTAAAATAATGCCAAGTCAGCTTCCAGATGCAAAGATTAATCAGATGTATTCTCAGATTATCCAAATATCAGGAGGTGCATTGGGTGGTAAAACAACTGGAGTGATAATCAATCCAACAGATTCAGGCTTAAGCTGGAAGCCAAAAACTTGGAATCAAGAATGGAATGGTGAAACTTTTAAAAAAGAAGATTTTCATAATATAACTATTTATGGAAAGCCATTAAAGAAAGGTAGGGTTACAATTAAAGTCAGTGGATTCACGTATGGAACAATGTATCTAGGCAAAGATTTTAGTAAGGTTTATGAGATAACCGTTAAATAGAAGTTAGTAGTTTCTATGTAAAATATTTGGTTAAAATCACTAATGCTAGTAATTGCTAGCGTAAGTATTGGTTAACTCATTTTTCAAACCCCAAACTACTGAGTATACATTTAAGTATACAAAATTTTTTCTATAAATTTATACCAAATAAAAACAATGCATTGTCTACTAAAAGCGAGTCCGGTCTTCGCACCATAAGAACATCAATGGACGTCAACAGACGTCTTTTTTTGTATCTAAAATCCCAGTTTTACAAGGCTTTTCCCCACTTTTCAGTCTTTCCAAGTATACTAAGGTCAACCCACATTAACCTCCGTGTGAGTATATACGTCACTTCGATAATTTTTGTACAGGTGATGGATAAGATCAAAGCAAAGGCGAAGCTCCCGGTATTTCTAGCCAGAAACACCGGGAATCTGTGATTACCTGGCGATGAGCGCAAACACGCCCCAGCCAAAGTATTCCCGCGCGTACGTTACGTGGCGTTTCGGCGAGAGTGTTAGCTCGGCCCTGACTTCCTCAGCGAAGTCGTCATCAGGATTAGCCTCGAGCCAGCGGCGCATCGTCAGCCATTTCGCGGCCTCATACCGATCCCAGCCTTCTTGATCTGCCAGTACCATTTCCACCACGTCATAGCCGAGGTCGTCGAACGCGCTGACAAGCTTTGGCAACGTCAGGAAATCAGTCGTCGAGCTAACGCCACAAGCCTGGGCTATTTCTTCCGTTGCCGGTATCTGACGCCAGTAGGGTTCACCAATAAGCATGATCCCACCCGGTTTGAGGCTTTTAGCCAGGAGTTCGATCGTCCCGGCGACGCCGCCTGCAATCCATGTTGCACCTACGCAGGCCGCAACGTCACATTTTTCATCCGCCACGAAACCCGCCGCGTCGTTATGAATAAAATGGACGCGTTCACTGACGCCAAGTTCTTCTGCGCGTAGCTTTGCCTGAGTAGTGAAAAGCGGGCTCATGTCGATACCGATACCGGTAATGTTGTAGTCGCGCGCCCAAGTACATAACATCTCTCCCGAGCCGCTGCCGAGGTCAAGGATGCGGGCATCCGGCTTCATGCGTAACACACGTCCCAGTGTGGCGTACTTTTCAGGCGTAAAAGGGTTATGAATGCGGTGCTCGCTTTCACTGATAGTAAAAATGCGTGGGATATCCATGATCCTCTCCTTAACGGTTATCGGGCTGGGCGCGGACGTTATTCAGTCCGGTGGTGTTAATACGATAAGGCTGACCGTTGACGGATTTGATCAGCTTTTTGGTTTTGAGTTTTTTGAAAACGGCGAGCGTGCAATCGGCAAGCAACAGCCCTTCGCGACTGTAGCATTCAACGGAAGTGACGCGGCCAGATGCATCGCGGACGTACGCAATACGTCCACCTTTAGCGAGAACGTGTAAGGTACGTTGTTCCTGACGGGATAAATTCATACTGGAAAACCTGTTTAATCATCATGTGCAAAATGTGCAAACACACAGCAGTGTCCGCATTCGATTTCGGCGCATTGATAATCAGTCCGGCCTGTAAAGGTCGAAGGAACTGATTATCAGATGATGACATTCTCCAGCATCAAAGCCTCGGGTTGAGTTGAAAAGGTATTTACAGAGTGAATGATAACACCTGTTTATTATAAGTGAAAAAGCTGAAGTGAAAAGTGTGATCTCAAACAGGCAACCCTGCCGGCAGTGTGTCGAACTACCGGTAGGATTGTCGCTATGAAATGAAGGTGTCAGACTGTTTTGGCATAATAGACAAATGCCAGCTTGTTCCCATCCGGATCGCACACGTACGCGCAGTGAAAATGAACTGACCCCAGTTTATTGGACAGAGGTTTTTTAATCTAAATGTCTATTATGATGGAAAACCGCATTCGCTGTCTGTTGTGTCAACAACATCACTTAAGAGATCATCTGTTTTTGCAAAAATAAACTGCTTTAAAAACTGATCAATACGAATATTTAATTTAAATGGAGGTAAAGTGACACCATCTTGTTTTTCAAAGTAAGCTTTCGCTTTCGCTTTATTTACAGTTGCTTTTAATGCATCGAAGCGACCAAAATTGTTAAGGTTTTTCTCATTAACACTATCCGCCATTAACGCCATCAGTGATGCTTTATTTAAACCAAGTGCATTAACAACGGCACCTATCTGTGCATTCTCGGCGTTATCTTTATAGGTATTGATATAGTCTCTAAAAGTATGGCCTTCAATTAATTGCGCATCGCCGCGCTGTAAGTCATGTAAGAAAAGCTTAGCGTATTTCTGCTCGCTTTGTGTCAGTGATGCAAATGACTTATGCAGCTCGTTTAATGTGGTTTCAATACTTGCAACGTCTTGAGGATTATTAAGTTCTTTTAAATATTTATCAAAGCGACTGTTCATGTAGTCAGCATCAATTTTTCCAGTATCTATTTCAGTTAAATAACCGCTGATATCAAAAGGAACATCCCCACCATCAGAACCACTACTATCCGCTTTACTGACTAACTCTTTGTAACGAAGGACGAGGCTTAAATAGGTTTGTTCATCAATGGACAGTGTGACTTCATGTTCTTCATCGTTTTCAGTAAATGAATAGACTAATTGATCCCAATGTAAACCTTGTACTTTAGCCGCCTCTAAATGTTGGTTAAAGGTATTAAATAATTTAGCGAATTTGGCACAAGCTTCGATATCATCAGGTAATTTTTGAAAATCATTAACACCCGCGTTAACAAACAACTC
Organism: Proteus sp. TJ1640; assembly: GCF_003144445.1. Taxonomy (NCBI): domain Bacteria; kingdom Pseudomonadati; phylum Pseudomonadota; class Gammaproteobacteria; order Enterobacterales; family Morganellaceae; genus Proteus; species Proteus sp. TJ1640. The sequence continues at coordinate 61,069 of NZ_PENY01000018.1, read as the reverse complement.
TGAAATATCCACCATTAACGTATTCATGGCCTCAAGATTGCTTTCTAATCTATCAACAAATAGGCCAATCGGTCTGTCACCCGAATAGAGTTTTACAGCATCGTTAATGTGCTGTTCCATAGTATGTGGATAGCGGTAATAACGAATAATACCGTGGGGTTTATCTGGGCCAAATAAGCGATTAGTCCGTGAGAATGCTTGAATAATATTTTGATATTTAATGACTTTATCTAAATATAACGTATTTAGCCATTTAGAATCAAAACCTGTGAGCATTTGATCTACAACAATCAGTAAATCTAATTGTTTTGTTGGCTCTGTATGAATGCGCTCATAAGGTTTTTTATGAGCAAGACGAGCAGCTAGATCTTTCTTAAAAGCAGCGTGGCGAGCAAAATCAAAATCTTGACCATAACGATCATTATAATCAGCCATAATTTCTTCTAAGCCATCGCCTTTAAAAGTGGGGCCACGGTTACCGCTGCCGTCATTATCAATATGGGGATCAAATAGGGCGGATACTTTTAGTTCAGGATTGGCTTTTTTTAAACGACGGTAATAATCAATGGCTTCGGCGATACTATTAGTGGCTAAAATGGCATGAAATTTATTACCTTGGCTAAGGACATCCCACTTATCTAATATGTCACTTACCACTTTTTCTTGGTGGGCATCCGTCAAATATTGGCTTTTAGGAATATAATCTTCAATTCCTTTATGATATTTACCTTTGGCATCTTTGTAGCCAGCCATAGGAACATCATTCATAAAATAATTAAATTTTTTCTTTTTGGCCGGATCACCCATGACCTCTTGCACGGAGTTAGCCTTAGCTTGCTCTAATGCGACAGCCTTTCTTATGTCACTGTCTTTAAATGTAGGGACTTTGTAAGGGTCAAAACCCAGTACGTTGCCATCGCGTATTCCATCAGCAATGCTATAACGATGTAATTCATTGCCAAAAACGGTGCTAGTCGTATTCCCATTTTTTTCGTTTTCTTCTTGGATCGGCGTACCTGTAAAGCCAAAAAAGAGGGCGCGTGGAAAGGTTCGTTTAATAATAACCAGCATATCGCCGAAAGTAGAGCGGTGTGCTTCATCAATAATAAACACTAAGCGCTTGGCACGTATTGTTTCAATATCCGCAGAGTTCGTCGCCGTTCCTTCATCATCAACTTCCTCAAAAATATTGCTCATTTTCTGAATGGAACTCACAATTAAGGTATCGGCTGGATTATTGCTTTTTAATTTAGTAATAAGAACATAGGTATTTTCAGTGGCTTGTACGTCTTCGCCATCTCCTGCAAAATTACGATATTCGGCAAGCGACTGGGTTCCTAATTCAATTCTGTCCATTAAAAAAATAACTTTATCGGCATCTTTGGATTGTGCAATCAACTGTGCTGATTTAAAGCTGGTCATGGTTTTACCTGAACCGGTGGTATGCCACACATATCCGCCAAGGCGGTCAGGATTATTTGTTGCACTACCCAGTTGGTGCCAATGCGTTTTAGCGACTTTATCCGATATCGCATTGGCTGCGTAATATTGATAACTACGCATCACTTTAAGAATGCCGTCAGTATCATCTGCAACGGTATAAAAGCCAATTAACTGGTGTGCCATGGGAATGGAAAGCAAGGTTGATGCAATATCTTTCCAATGATTCATCGGCTCGTTATTAAAATCGGCCCAGTTAAATTGATAGTTGGGGTTAAATTTACCGTCCATTCCTGGGTTAGCAAAGTATTTGGTTTCGTTTGGCTCCATTGCCACAAATACTTGGATCAGTGAAAACAGTCCGCTAAATATCCCTTCTGCACTGTATTTTTCGATTTGGTTGACGGCTTGGCTAACAGGAATACCACTGCGTTTTAGCTCAACATGGATCACAGGCATGCCGTTGATAAGTAATAATACATCACCACGCCTATCGTTACGCAAAGGGCTACCACGTTCAAATTCGGGTTGCTGTGCAATTTGGTAACGACTTTGGCCGGCGGCAATTTCTTGGCGATCGTAAATTTTTAAGCTGATTTCTTTACCAAGATGCAAGGTATCGTCAGGGTTATCGCGCTTAATGGCGATAGTTTTGCCATTAATTAAACCGTTTAATTTGATTGGCGTTTTTAGCGCTTTGATTTGCTCAATAATCTGTTGCATTTCGCCATCGGTTAATGGCACATCGTTTAGACGATCACGCTGGCGATTATTCTCAAATAAAATATTTGCCCAGTTTTGCAGTAAATCCGCTTCGGTTTTGTTTTTCAGTATTTCAGGCTCCCACCCTTTTTGGGTGAGAACGTTAATAAAAGCCTGTTCGAATTCTGCTTCAGTTTTAAACGTTGTCATAATGGCACTCCCTGCTAGATAAACATTTTGCTTAAGCAAGCTTGCTTGATATGGTTAAGTTTAGTGATCTGTTGTTGGTGCTGGTGGATTAGTTCGTCGAGCTTTTGGAAATAATTGCCGATGGCGATTTGTTCTTCTTGTTTTGGGATATACAAACGTACTTCTTCTAAAGCCCTACCCTTAATATTTCCTATAGCCCCATTACCACCAGATACATTAATTGAAAGGAATCGCTGATACCAATAAGTAGACATTGAGGCGTTTAAGAAGTAAGGGATTTTTGTTGTGGCCACAAGCATAAAGCCGCCATGTACTGCATTTACTATTAATCCTTTGACTACGGTGTGTTTTCCCACTAAGTTACTAGAACCATTTGCAGAAGTTATTAAGATATCACCGTTTTTTATTAAGCCAATTTTTACAGCTTCTTGGTTAACTTTAACGTCATCTTTTCTTAGTTCAAATTTATCTACATTAATGTTTGAAGACCTTAATACAACAATCCCATCTTCAGAAATATCACTTGGTTTGTAGGTAAGTCCTCTTCTTACCCCAGCGATCTGCTCTAGTTGAATTTCTTCCCACTCTCCACTAAATCCTTTAAAGCGAATCTCAGGTACGGTTTCGCCTTGTTTAGGAAACATTTTTTCTAACATGGCTTTTTTAATATTGCTGAGTTTGTCATGCTTTTGTTGGTGCTGGTTGATTAGGCTGTCGAGTTTTTGAAAGTGGTCTGTTATCGCATTTTGTTCTGCCACATCAGGGATTGTGATAGTTCTATTTTTCCAATCAGAAACATCAAATACTAATTTTTCAATATCAACTCCATAAGAGCTAATGAAAAACAGTTTATGCATTTCAGGTCTTTTTGAAATGACTGACCAGAATTTAGCTGTAATTTCATCGCTATCTGTAACGATAAGATACTCATTAGATACAACAGCATTATCTAGACTCTCTGGTACTATTCCATTAGCACCATGAACGACTTGTCGCTTTGATATCAGATAATCACCGGCTTTAATCCCATAGTAGTTTTTTACTAGTATGTTTTTTCCTTTTAGGATAGATCTAGGTACAATACCTTCGTTACGACGTTTTACTGTAATTAATTGATATGATTCGTCATCAAGTAATTCAACAGGGCGTCTTATGTCAGTCAAGATACTTCCTATCTCTTTATTGTGCCAAGTATGACTAAACCCCTTAAAGCGAATTTCAGGTACTTTCTTATCTGCACTCATCTTATTCACCTTTTAATAAGTTAGAGAGTTCAGCTAAGCCCTGCATATCAAACTTATTACCCGTCAGTTCGCCCATCATGTCAGCCAACTCTTTTTCAGTGGTTTTTATTTCATTGGCGACTTGTGAATAAGTCACGGCATATTTATCGGCTAATGCTTGTACTTGATGGGTTAGTTGGGTAATTACCGTGTTTGGCAAGGTTAGAAGTTCATTGCACAGTGGGACAATCCATTTAAGGTGTAGCAACGTATGGACTTGCTCATCACTTAACGCTTCGAGGGTCGTCTTTGTTTTTAAATGAAGCGCGATGCTTGCGTCTTTTACCGCTTTTTTCAGCGCTTTTTCTTTATCAATAAGCTTACTTGCTTCAATGATTTTTGCTTCATAGCTCTCTGGCGCGAATTTGGTTTTTGCGTCTTTTTGCTCTTTTAAGAAGACTTTAGCCGCTTTACCCACTTCCGTATTCGCAAAGCCGTCTTTACTCTCTTTTACTGTCTCTTGCTCTTTGTCTTCTTCCGTCAGTGATTCAAAAATCTCTTCTAGGGAGCTGGTGATTTCTGCTAACCGTGTTTCTTGATCAGTCAGAGCTTGTAAGTCATCGCTTAAATAGGTTTGTTGTACTAAATCAAACGGCAGTATATGACCCTTCCAACCGTCTTGCACTTCGATATCTTTGCCATTTTTTTTCTTTATCACCATATTGGGATCGACTTTTTTAGTGGCGTTAAAGTCTTCCGTTTGTATCATTTCTAAATCGGCGCTAATGACCTGCCATTGGTTATTAAGAAATTGATAAGCTTGGTATTTGTCGATTAAGGCAATAGGGGCTAAGCGAGTAAACAGTTCAACACTGAGTGCTTCTTCTTGCTGATTACGATTAACGTTTTTGTAGTTTTGTATTAGCTGGTGGTTTAGATGATCATCAAAACCATTAAAAGCTTGATTGTAGTGTTTGATAAATGTGACTACTTCAGCGTGCTGGCTAATAAAAGCATTAACCGCGGATTTTTCAATCGCAAGCTCACTATAAGCCTCTGATTTTGGTGTAAACAACGCATGGTGTAATTGAGGAAATGCTTGCCAATACTGATGTAGCGCTGCAATTTCACTGTTAGGAATACCACCTAGCATCGTAGCATGTAAATCCCAACTTTCTGGCGTTTCCGAAGAGTCGACATAGCGCGGAATATTCAGGTTGTAGCCATTATCTTGGAGCGTTTTTTTGCTGACCACTTGCGAAAATTTATCAATATTTTCGCGATTAATCACTGCGTCAGTAATGCGTTTGATATCACTGGCTTGTAACTTATTATTTTTACCTTCTTTTATAAAATGCTTGGAAGCATCGATAATTAATACATCTGTATTTTCACGTTTTTGTTTAAGAACCAAAATGACGGTAGGAATACCTGTGCCAAAAAAGATATTGGCGGGTAAACCGATAATGGTATCAATGTGATTTTGTTCAATAAGTTGTTTGCGAATTTCACCTTCTTCACCGCCACGGAATAACACACCATGGGGCAATACAATAGTCATAATGCCATTAGGCTTTAAGTGATAGAGGTCATGCAGTAAAAATGCAAAATCGGCTTTCGTTTTCGGGGCGAGACCAAAGCGTGAATAGCGAGGATCGTTACTTTTATCCGTAGGTTCCCAATTTTGAGAATAAGGGGGATTGGAGACCACAGCATCGACATATAATGTTTCGTATGAGCCTTGTGGATCATTTTCATCAAAATACGGCCAATCGTCTTCTAGTGTATCCCCATTACGGGTTTTAATATTGCTGGCTTTAATACCGCGCATGATTAGGTTCATACGGGTTAAGTTGTAGGTATTCGCTTTTAATTCTTGGGCGTAATAGGTGACGCTATCTTTATTTTTAGCATATTTCTGAACCGCTTCACCAATATTGATCAATAACGAACCTGAGCCTGAAGTCGGATCGTAAATTTCAATATTATCTTTATCTTTTAATGCGTGAGCGACAATATTCGACATCAGTACAGAGACTTCATGTGGAGTATAAAACTCACCCGCTTTTTTACCTGCATTAGCGGCAAACTTTTCAATCAAGTATTCGTAAATATAACCCAATACGTCATATCCTTGATTGGCATTCATTGGAATGCTTTTGATCAAGTGTAATAAATCACTGATAGCTTTGGTTCGTTTACCTGCACTTTCGCCCAGCTTGCTTAAACCTGTTTCTAAGGTCGTAAAAATGCCTTCAAAGAGTTTTTTGTAGGTAGGTGAAATTAAACGGCTGAAGGCAGAAAGCGCATCACGCACATTAGATTCATCAAATTCAAATTTTGGATCAACCCATGTAGAAAAAAGATTGTCATAAGCAATAAAGTAACCCAAGTTACTTTGCACATATTGAACAGTATCGGTGTCTTCTTCATTAAGGTTTTTGATATCTTCGGCTGTCATCCCTTCTTTGGTGACAAACTGCACTAGTTGGTCGCTTAGGTATTTGTAAAAGATAAAACCAAGTATGTAATCTTTGTATTCGTTCGCTTCAATTTTAGAACGCATTTGGTTAGCCGATTCCCAAATCTTTGCGGCTAATTGTTGTTTATTCATATCCTACTCTAATAATTATTTATTTGTGACTGAGCAATGCGCGTAAAGAGGGCAAAGCAAGTACCGAAATTGGATTTGTCTGTATTAAACACTATTGGTATCACAAAGTCTGCAATCCATTGTCATTACTCAAAATAATCCATATCCAACTTAGGTAACTTGACTATTTGTGAACTTACACCAATTTCGTTATCCATCATCAAGTTAACTAAACGATTACCATCAATAAGCACTAATCCTTCGACTGACTTTGCAAAGTCAATGGCTTGAGCACTATAACCCGATGTGGTAATAAAAATGCCTCGCTTGGCTTTTTGACCGATAAGGGCGCCATAAAACGCTTGTAAATTAGGGCGTCCGACAGTACCTTGCCAGCGTTTTGCTTGAACATAAATTTTTTCTAGCCCCAGTTTATCTAGGGAAATTATTCCATCAATCCCCCCATCACCAGCCCCACCAACTCGTTTTAAATCATCACGATGGCCGCCATAACCTAGTTTATGCAGTATATCTAATACAATAAATTCAAAGCGAGTAGGTGATACTTGAAGTAAATTTTCGAGTAAATCAATAGCGATAGATTCACGAATTTCTTTTAATGCATCGTTTAGACGCTCGTCTGGGCTTCGTATCTGTTGGGAGTTATCTGGGGTGCGCGGTGTATCTTCATCGAGTAATACGACATCAGGATTAGTGTTAAGTTTTACATCAACAAAATCCAAAGCTAAGTGATCGATTTGTTCTTTAGTGAGAGGAAATGGATTATTTTTGATCCATTTAAAACCGGCTTCTGTTAGGCACCATTTACCTCTAGATAAGCTTTGCGACAGTCCAGCCCGTTTTAATCTATCATGAGCCCAACCCGCACGATTTTTATAGACTAATTGTCCACTTGAAAGGAGTTCTGCACACTGATTATCATCTAATTCTAATATGTTGGCGACGTTTTCATGGACATCTTTTGCCGCAATACCTTCAGGGTGATGTTTTAAAAAACGTAAGACAGGTTCAATAAATTTATCGTAGGTTGGGACTGCCATGGAAATCCTCTATAAGAGATGTTTAGCATGAATTTCTATACTATGGCACTGAACTTCATGGATGTTAAGTTAGAGATTGAGTGTATTATAAATGCCCATAATTAGGGGGCATCTAAATTTAAATAATCATGCTTATCTTATAATTTTAGATTTTCTTCTGTTTCCATTTTTGTTTTGATCCGCCTGATAACTTCAATTCGATATTCTTGATGTCCATACATTGCTCTTGGATGGGCGATACGAAAGCAAGTTGCGTTTGCAGCCCTAAATTCCCATAGTTTTTGGTGTATTACGGGGGCTGATGTTTCATAACCACTTAAATATTGATTACATAATTCTTTTATAATCGTATCAATACGAGAAAAGCCAGTAGCAAAGATAATAAAATCTGGTTTTAGATAATTAATTTGGGTCGCTAATAGCTTTATGGAGATGTTTTTTATTTCTTGAAATTCATTATCAGGTCTATTTAAAGGTGTTTTTTTGTTGTAATCCCAAGCAAAAAGATTGGTATAGAAAACTGATTTAGGAGCAATGTTAATTTCTCGAGCTAGCTTAAAATAAAACTGTTTAAAACGGCTTTTAGATTTAGTGGTATCTGATTGTAAATGTTGTTTATATCGATTTATTGCTTCATCGATAATGGCAGGAATATTTTTATTTTCGACAAAGAGAGAAATGCGGTTGAGTGTATTTTTATTATTATTAGTATTCCAACCAGCGGTTTCTCGTCCAACTAGCATAATTTTAGGTTTAGATTGCCAGTATTCATCGAAGGGAATTGGTAAGAAAATACCTGAATATTTATCTTCTTCATAAGAGAATTTTGTGAAATCAATTTCATTAATTATTTTAGAATACTGATCGATCAAATTTAGCATTTTATTTTCCTATATAAAGTCGCAATACTTATACCTAAGATTTCAGCTGCTTTTTTCTTTCCTTCCAATGTTGTTCCTGTTTTTTCTAATATGCTCATAATGGTTTGATATTCTGATGTCAGGCTTTGAGTTTTGAGAAGCTCTTGTGTGTTTAATGGCTGAGTTTTATCTTTATTATCTGTTTTCTGTATGGATACTACGGTTTTGTCTTTTTCTAAAGGAGCAGAATGTGGTGTTTCTAACAAATAAGGCGGAAGGTGACTAAGGTTTAAATCAACAGTATCGCCTTGCATAACATACATATACTCAATGACATTGCGTAACTCTCTGATATTGCCAGGCCAATCATAGGAATATAAGCAGTTAATAATGGAATTTGGGATCTTCGTCGTAGGCCGTTGATAGGTTAATGCTAAATCGTCGGCAAAAAATTGTGCTAGTTCTGCAATATCTTCTCGGTGATCACGTAATGCAGGCGTATGGATCGGCACAACATTGAGGCGATAAAACAGATCTTCACGGAATTGCCCTTTATTTACCATTTCACGCAGATCTTTGTTTGTGGCGGCAATAATACGCACATCAATATTAATTAGATTATTAGAGCCAACACGGGTAATGCTTTTTTCTTGGAGCACACGTAAAAGTTTGGCTTGTAAATGCAAAGGCATATCCCCAATTTCATCAAGAAATAGGCTACCACCATGTGCCAATTCAAATTTACCAATACGTCCTTTAGGATCAGCACCACTAAAGGCGCCCCGCACATAACCAAAAAGCTCACTTTCTAAGAGTTGTTCAGGAATAGCCGCACAGTTAATAGTAATAAAGGGCTGCTTTGTGCGTAGGCTTTGTTGGTGAATAGTGTAAGCCACCACTTCTTTACCTGAACCGCTTTCTCCGGTGATAAGCACACTGGCATGACTTACGGCAACTTTACTTAGCATGCTTTTTAATTGGAGCATATTTTGTGAATTACCAATTAAAGGAGAGTGGGGGTTTTCATCAACGGAAAGGGTATTTATTTGTGTCATATAATCACGAGCATCATGAAAGATAACCATGGTAAGTTGGTCATTATCAACCGATGAAAAGGTGATTTTTTTACACAGAACATGATAGCGTTGTTGGTTTAATATCAGCCACGCTTCTTCATCACCATAAAGGATGTCGCCTGTCATCTTGATATCAAGAGACTGACCAATAAGCTCACAATCAAAAAAACGCAAAGCAGAAAGATTGGCGTGCCAAATCTTACCTTGGCTATCAATAGCAATCACGCCTCTATCCATCACATCAATTAAATTGCGAAAAGTGCCAAATCGCTCTTGTTCACGAAGCCTTTCAAGGCATTCAAAAACACGACTTGAAATCATCTCTGAAAATTGTTCAATAAAGGTGATAAAGGCTTGTTTTTGCTTCATTAAAAACATTTTCTGTTCTCGGTTAGAACAGATAATACCAATGACACCAATAACTTGGTTATTCAGAAAAATAGGGGCATTTAGATCAAGCTCTTCAGTGCAGGTTAAGCGATTTTGACACAGTTGGCAGAGGCTATTTTCTTTCGGATCTTCAATCAAAATAGTCTTTTGTACTTGCAGCACATGGCGATAAATATGCCCATTATTAGAGACATCTTGATTGAGCATATAACGGTAACGTCCTGTACCTGCAATACGAATTAAATTGTTATCAATAATTTCAACATCAGTGCCAGTGATCCCTGCAATGGCATCGGTATATTTGCTGATTTCATCTTGTAGGGTACTTAGCAATGAGTGCATCACATTCTCACCTTAAAATTATCAATATTGATAATAAATTATCATCACTCATTTAGAGTGGTTAATTTAATTGTTATTTATTAAATAGTTATATATTTATTGTATAAAGCTCACACAGTTTCTTATTATTGATAATTTATCACTTAAATAAAACCGCCTAGATCACAGCTTTTCTGCATGATTAATTTCATCTTTTAATCAGTTAAATAATAAATCTATTTAAAATCAAAATATTGCATCTCTATTAAATGCTTTTTGAATGAGTTGGCATACATATTGCGATATAGGGGATAACCCTATGTATTTCGATTAATCGCGATATTGGGTTATCGCGAATTTTAAAGTGTGATTAAGAGGTAATTCCATGCAGGAGCAATTGCAGTACCTGATTAACCAAAGTTCATTTACGCGAAAACCAACCGCTGAGCTTGCCCCTTTTCGTTATGAAGAGTTAGCTAAAGCGTTAGATTTTCACAGAACTATTCCAGGATACGCACCTACACCGTTATTTCATTTACCCCAGTTAGCTAAAACTTTAGGGGTGGGTGAATTATATCTCAAAGATGAGTCTTTCCGTTTTGGTTTAAAGGCGTTTAAAGCGTTAGGTGGTGCTTACGCGATGGCGCGCCATATTGCTGATTTCCTCGAAATGGACATAAGTGAATTACCTTATGAGGTAATGATCAGTGATGAGATCAGGAAAAAGTTAAATGGCGTCACTTTTGCGACAACCACTGACGGGAATCATGGACGTGGTGTTGCTTGGATGGCAAGACAGTTAAAGCAAAAAGCGGTGGTCTATATGCCAAAAGGATCATCACAAGAACGTTTAGATGCCATTTTACGTGAAGGTGCCGTCGCTGAAATCGTTGATATGAACTATGACGATGCGGTGAGAATGACGGCGGAAATGGCTGAAAAGTATGGCTGGATCGTGGTTCAAGACACTGCATGGGATGGCTATGAAGAGATCCCACTTTGGATCATGCAAGGCTATGGCACTTTAATGCTGGAATCTCTCGCGCAATTACATGAAGTACCTCCGACGCATATTTTTGTGCAAGCCGGCGTGGGCTCTTTTGCGGGTATGGTGCAAGGCATGGTCACCGCGGCTTATGGCAAACAAGCGCCAAAAGTGATTGTGGCAGAAGCACGTATTGCCGACTGTTTATATCAATCTGCCGTATCAGGAAAAGCGGATGCCATTCCCGTTGGCGGAGATTTACAAACCGTTATGGCGGGGCTTGCTTGTGGTGAAGCGAATAGTATTGGTTGGAATTTATTACGCGATTATTCAGCGGCATTTTTCTCTTGCCCTGATGCCGTCGCGACTAGGGGAATGCGGATTTTAGGGAACCCTTTACCTGGTGATCCGCACATCATTTCTGGTGAATCTGGCGCTGTGACAACAGGGTTGCTCTCTATTTTAATGCAATCACCGGTTTATCAAAGCGTGAAAGAAGCGCTGGGATTAGATGAAAATGCAAGAGTGCTTGTGATCAGCACTGAAGGTGACACCGATCCTGAGCGTTATCGCGATATCGTGTGGGATGGCGAGTTGCCTAGCTTCAAACAATTTTAAAAAACAAATAAGTCTTTTGGAGTGAAAAAGTATGTTATCAGCAAACCGATTTGATGAAGTTATTAAGAATTGCCAATTATTAATCCAACAAAAAAGCTATTCAGGTGAAGAAGGTAACGTTGTTAAAGTCATAGAAGAGATGATGAAAAGCTATGATTTTGATGATATTCATATTGATAAATACGGCAATATTATTGGCGGAATTATAGGTCAACACCCAGGGAAAACCCTTGTTTTTGATGGTCATATCGACACTGTGCCGGTAAGTGAGCGTGATTGGAAAGAAAAGCCTTATGGTGCAGAAATCAAAGATGGCAAGATTTATGGTCGTGGCACCAGTGATATGAAAGGTGCCGTCGCTGCAATGATTTCAGCGATAGGTTTTTATGGCCAAGATAATCAGCGCAATTTTGCCGGTCGTATTTATGTCTCTTGTATTGTGCATGAAGAGTGTTTTGAAGGTGTTGCCGCTAGATTAGTTACTGAGCGCTATAAGCCAGACTATGTGGTGATTGGTGAAGCCTCAGAATTAAACCTCAAAATTGGGCAACGCGGTCGTGCCGAGATTGTTGTTGAAACCTTTGGTAAGCCCGCACACTCCGCCAATCCAGATGCAGGGATCAATTCTGTTTATAAAATGGCAAAACTGATCGAGAAGATCAGAACCCTAACACCACCCGTTCATCCTGTTTTAGGAAAAGGGATCTTAGAACTTACGGATATTAAATCATCACCTTATCCAGGCGCTTCGGTTGTACCTGAATATTGCCGTGCCACTTACGATCGTCGTTTATTAGTCGGTGAAACTAAAGAGGAAGTGCTTGCACCATTACAAAAAGCCATTGATGAACTAACTTCTCAAGACGCTGATTTTAAAGCTAAAGTCTCTTATGCCTACGGTACTGAAAAATGTTACACCGGCGCCACTATTGAAGGTGAACGTTTCTTCCCAGGTTGGGTATTAGAAGAGAGTGATCCTTACGTGCAAAGCGTTTTAAAAGGGCTGCATGAGTCCGGCTTTAACCCTACCGTCACACAATACTCTTTCTGTACCAACGGTAGCCACTATGCGGGTGAAGCGGGTATTAAAACCATTGGTTTTGGCCCATCTCGCGAAAACTTAGCACACACCATTGATGAATATATCGAAATTGAACAGTTAAAAGGTGCGGCGAAGGGATATTACAGCATTATGAACAGCCTTTATCACCTTTAATTCTTACTCAAATAAATCCTTACTAGAAGAGTATCTGGCGAAACAGTCAGATGCTCTTTGGAGAAATAACAGAATGAAAACAATATTTAAAAACGCCACTGTTATTGATGGAACAGGGGCAAGTGCATTTCAAGCTGATGTTGTGGTTAACGAAGGAAAAATAATCAAAATCGGCCAGTTTGATGCTAAAACGAATGATCAAATTATTGATGCTACAGGGAAGATAGTCTGCCCCGGCTTTATTGATACCCACACTCACTCAGATCTTTCTGCTCTGCTTAATCCCGCTTTATCTGCCAAAATCCGCCAAGGGATCACCACTGAATTGTTAGGACAAGATGGTGTCGCGTTAGCACCCTTACCAGAACAGTATATTTCTGCATGGCGCAAGAATATTGCGGGGTTAGATGGAGATTCTGACAGCATTGATTGGCATTTTAAAAATACCGAAGGTTACTTAGGGATGTTGGAAGCCCGAGGCTCAGCAACCAATCTTGCTTACCTTGTTCCTCATGGCAACATCCGAATGGAAGCGATGGGATTAGAAGGTAATCCTTCTACTCGTGAAGATGTCGCCAAGATGTGTGAGATCTTAGAGCGAGAGTTAAAAGCAGGGGCGTTTGGTTTATCAACAGGATTGATTTATATGCCTTGTGCCTTTGGTGATACCGCTGAAATGATCGAACTTTGTAAGGTTACAGCAAAACATAATGGTATTTTTGTTGTACACCAGCGTAGTGAAGCTGACGATATTATTCAATCAACTCAAGAGCTTATTGATATCGCCAAAGCATCAGGTGTTTGGTTGCATATTTCCCATATGAAAGTTTGCGGTAAGAAAAACTGGGGATTAATCGACGAAATGCTTGGTATGTTAGAGCAAGCACAAAAAGAGGGCATTCGTATCTCTTTTGACCAATATCCGTATGTGGCAGGCAGTACCATGCTTGGGGTGATTTTACCGCCTTGGGTTCACGCAGGAGGTACAGAGAAATTATTAGAACGCTTAGCTTCTCCTGAACTGCGTAAAAAGATGATTGAAGATATCGAAAAAGGGATTCCGGGTTGGGATAACTTTATTGATTTTGCAGGCTTAGAAAATATTTATGTCACTAGCTCTAAAACAGAAAAAAACCAAGATGCCGTTGGACTTAGCCTTGTCGAGCTAGGCAAATTGAGAGGTAAAGATCCGTATAACGCAACCTTTGATCTGCTATACGAAGAAGAAAATGCGGTAGGAATGGTGGATTTTTACGGCACAGAAGAACACGTTATCAAATTCTTATGTCGTCCTGAACAAAACGTCTGTACTGATGGGTTAATGGGAGCTGGTAAACCTCATCCTCGCGTATTTGGTGCATTCCCTCGTGTTTTAGGGAAATACGTCAGAGAAGAAAAATGTCTCACTTGGGAACAAGCTATCCGCAAAATGACAGGTAAACCAGCTGAAGTCCTTCGATTAACCGATAGAGGATTAATTAAAGAAGGCTATGCGGCAGACATTGTGATGCTTGATCCTGAAACCATTATTGATAAAGGCACGTTTGTTGAACCAAACCAATACCCAGAAGGGATTGATCTGGTGATGGTCAATGGGCGTATCGCTTTAATTAATGGAGTCGAAAGTTACGCCTGTAGCGGTCATGTTTTAAGAGCATAACAACACAATAGCGCTCTTAAACGTTAAATCTTATCTCTGTTTATCACGGTTGTTCTTCAACCGTGATGGTTTCCCCTTACTTGAGGAACAGGAAAATGAGTTCAAATATTATTCCAGACCTTCAACCGAAGAAAACATGGAAAGCTCGTTACACCGTTTTATCCTTAATTTGGTTAGCATGGTTACTTTCATTTTTAGATAGAATGGTGATGAGTGTTTCGTTACCTTTTATTGGGCGTGATCTTAATCTTGATACCACACAACAAGGCTTAATCATCAGTGCGTTCTTTGTCGGTTATGCGGCATTCCAAATACCGGGAGGTTTCTTAGCTGACCGCTTTGGTGCTCGTAAAATTATGGCAATTGGCATTGCATGGTGGTCAGTCTTCACCAGCTTAACGGGTATGGTGTTTACATTACCGTTAATGTTAGCGGTGCGATTCTTATTTGGTATTGGTGAAGGTTGTTTTCCATCCGCTTCTTGGAAAATGATCTCGACTTATTTCCCATCTAAAGAGCGTGGCCGTGCAACGGCAATCCAATCAACAGTCAATACGTTAGGGCCAGCATTAGCCGTCATTGTTGCAGCCAGTATTATCGGCGCTTTTGGCTGGCATATGGTGTTTATTGTTTTAGGTATTCCGGGCTTATTAATTGCAGCGGGTATTTATTTCTTTACTCGTGATAATCCAAAAGATCACCCAAGTATTACTCAACAAGATCTCGATGAACTAGCCGCGGATGGCACATTAACGGATAAACCTGTTGAAGCCGTACCTTTTAAAGATGTGTTAAAAATGCCAGTGTTATGGCAAATGGCGGCGATTTGGTTTCTGTTTGATATTACCTTTTGGGGATTTTCAACGTGGTTACCAAGCTATTTAATTACTGTTCGTGAATTCTCTTTGGCTAAAACAGGGGTAATGGCGGCTATTCCATTCTTATTTGGTGCGGGTGGGACATTATTAGGCGGTTATGTTTCTGATAAATGCAAAGCACAGCGTAAATGGTTATATATGATCACCGCAGTGATTGCCGCGGGCTTCTTATATATGACTTATACTGTTGAAAGTGCGGATATGGCTGTTGTATATCAGTGTATTTCAGCACTGTTTATGTTCTTTGCCATGGCAATGTTCTGGGGTATTTTAATGGATACTATCCCCAATAAAATCATGGGTCGTGCTTCAGGAATTGTTAATTTCGGTGGACAAATGGCGGGGGTTGTTTCCGCACCGGTTATGGGCTTCTTAATTAAAGCGAGTGGCGGCAGTTATGACAGTGCATTTATGTTTATGATAATTGCATTAGTCGCTTCTGCTGTTGTGACGTTCACTGTTAAAATGAGAAATACACCAGCACCCGTTTAATTAATCACTATCAATAATGTTTATATTTAAATAAATGTGATGTTATAAAAAAGAAATAAGATTAATTAAATAAAATAAATGTATTAACAGTAAGATTTATTTATTAAAACGCTCTATACGCTTTATTGATTTTTTAATTTAAAAAATCTTATTGCAGGGTATTTTTGTCTTAAAAAAGCCACGATTAAAACTCGTGGCTTTGTTTTTGTTAGAGTAATAACATTATTTGCTTATAAGCACAAAGTCATTACCACTAAAACAGAGTGTGGCATCACCTCTGATCACTCGATGATGAGCAATATGGCGCTGGCTATTTAATGAGGCGTGTTGCTTCATCATATAAGCGTCTAAATGCCATGCAATAAGTTGCTTAGCGAGCTTTTTATTAGCGTGCTGACTACGTTCTGATTGCACTTTTACACTAATGCCTGTGGCAATATGTGTTGCTCTGACCGCCGACTCTGTTTTGTTAACATGTTGACCACCGGGGCCATTTGAACGCATAGTTTCAAAGACAATTTCTGTATCATTAATTTCATCAGGTTGTTCAAAACAGGCAACTCCAATAAACCAGTTTTTACGCTTATGCCGCGGTCGTAACGTGCTTGCACATTGCCATTGTATTGAACCCGCCCACTGTTGAGCGATAGTTTGTGCATTAGCACCTTCAAGAGACACCAATGCAGATTTTAAGCCATAACGTGAAGGCTCTTTTTCAAGAACTGTTACATTAACTTGTTGTTTTGACGTTGATTTCAAAAAGTATTTTAAGGCTTTTTCAACCGCTAAGCAGCACTCTTCAGGGCCTTGTGCGGAGGTGAATTGTAATAACATTACGCCATCTCCCCGCTCGTTTTATAGGTGATCACGGGTTTTAAACGTGCAATGACTTCGATTAATCCAATGCTGACCATACTTTCAATCACGGTTTCAATGGATTTATAAGATTGTGGAGCCTCTTCATAAATCAGTTGTTTATTGGCACAAATAATACGGCTACCTAATGCCGTTCGTGAAAGTTGTAAAGGTGTAAATCGGTGTGATAAACGTCCTTTACACTCTGTACGCATCCATTTTCTACCAGCACCATGAGGTAATGAATGAAGGCTTAATTCAGACACAATTGGCTTAACGATATAGCTATAATCACCGCGGGATCCCGGAATAACCACCATATTGTGATGTGCAGGTGTTGCACCTTTTCGATGTAACCAGCCTTGTTGACCATATAACTCACAAGGCTCTACAAGATTATGATTCACATCAGAAATAACTGCACCTTGAGCACGAATTTGGCGCATTATTCTTTCACCAATAAGGCGACGATTTAGCTTTGCATAATCAAGAGCTTTATTGTGAGCTTGCAAATATTCATTTGCCTCTTCGGTGTTAGCAACGAGTCCTTTATGACCAAATTGTTCTGTGTGGGCACGTAAGATAGATTGTCCTAAACCTCGTGATCCGCTGTGAACTAATAGCAACAACTGTTTTTTATTGATACCACTTTCAGCGAAAAGCACTTCATTAATCACTTGGTCAATTTGCTGGAATTCAGCAAAATGATTTCCCCCACCAATAGAGCCTAAAGAGCCAGCGAAAGGGTGATTTTGCATCTCTTCGGGTAAGTGCTCTTCTAACCATTCTGAAGGTGCGATATCACTCATTTCACTCAACTGTTTTTCTGCTTTATCTAAGTTGAGCTTGCTGTTTTTAAATTCAGTTTGAAAGAGTGTCATACCACAGCCAATATCATTTCCGACTAAAGCGGGGTAAAAACGACGAACAGAAAAAAAAGTGGCACCAATAGGATAACCGCGACCTGGATGCAGGTCTGGCATACCTGCGACATAAGTCATATCAGGAAGTTGAGCCGTTGTTTCTAATTGTTGGATTGCTTTGCTTTCAATCCAAGTATTATCCGATGCGATATAACAAACGCTATCAGATAAATAATGAACACACTTGTCCATATACCAATCCATATAATGTAAAGGATTAAAAAATAAATTGATTGGCGGACAGCAAAAAGAAGGAAAAAAGGATTACTTCTGAGATTGTCCGCAAAGAGTATTCATATTTGTTGTTGTCATGGGATACCTCCTTGCAGTTAAGTGAAATGGATAAAATAATAAATCGCAGGCATAGTAACCACTTTTTTTTGCTTTAGCAATTAAAAATTGGTGTTGTTTTTCTTTATTTTTATCAAAGAGAATAAATATAATTTATTTAATTTAAGGTTAATTTTTCTTTATTACCTATTTTAGTTAGTTATCTACTTTTAATTAATAAATCACTTTTACTGAGCTTTTTCGGCAATAATCTTCGTAATCATCCGTTAATTTTCTATCAGTAATAACAACATCAAATTGCGCTAAATCACCCATATTGGCTGTCGCTGTTTCATCAAAATAGTGATATTTGGTGAGTAAGATCTTACGAATAGATTTATCCATCGCTTTTTTCTTCATATAAAGATCGTCGATGTTATAACAAGTAACGCCAAAATCAAGATGGACACCTTCAGCTGAAATAAAGGCTTTTTTAGGATTAATGCTATCAAGATAAGAAGGTTGGGTTGGATTGAAGAATGAATCACTTTTAGGGCGGTATTCACCTCCACAGAGTAATACCGTGGCATTTTTTTTCTGGCTTAAGGCCAAAAAGACTCGATGAGAATAACAGATCCCAGTGAAATGCAGGTTATCGGGAATAAGCTCAATCAGTGTGGGAATAAATTGTCCGTTATCGAAAAAAAGAACATCGCCTTCAGAGACCATACCGGCGGCAAGATTAGGAATATGAAGTTCTTCAGTTTGATCAGGCGTAATAATATCGGATGATGTTGATAGTGAGCCTGCATGAGGTTGGGCTAATGCAACAATATAGCCACCTAATAATGACATTGGGAACGGGTTTTCAGCATCAGAGCTGAGATCGCGTCTAATCGTCATTTCAGAAACTTCAAGGATCCTTGCGGCGTCTTTAAGATGTATGCGACCTGAGCGTTTTATACATTCACTGAGGCGGCGCAAACGTTCGTGCTGTTTGGTCTCTATCACCGAAGGATCCTTGTATTATCGAATAGCGTACTCCAAAAAAAGATACGCTAAATAATTAGTAATTTGATTCAGGTGCATCTGAATCTGTTGCGATAGCGACACTTGCGCTAGCGCCGATACGTGTTGCTCCTGCTTTGATCATGTTTAATGCTGTTTGACGATCGCGAACACCACCAGATGCTTTCACGCCAACTTCATCACCAACGGTTTTACGCATCAAAGCAACATGATGTTCTGTTGCGCCCATTGTACTGTATCCTGTCGATGTTTTCACAAAATCAACACGGATCTCACGGCACATTTCACAAACTAAACGTACTTCGTCGTCATTTAATAAGCAAGTTTCTAAAATTACTTTCAGAGTTGTATTACCACAAGCTGCTTTTACTGCTTCAATATCTTGTTTTACGAAGTCTAAACGACCGCTTTTTAACATACCGATATTGATAACCATATCGACTTCTTGCGCGCCTTGACGAATAGCTTCAGCCGCTTCAAATGCTTTTGTTGCTGTTAAACCAGCACCAAATGGGAAGTCGATAACACAACATACTTTTACATCACTGCCTTCAAGGCAAGTTCTTGCTAAAGGGATGTAAGAAGTGTTAATACACACAGAGAAGAAACCGTGTTCAATTGCTTCAGCACACAATTTCTTGATTTGTGATTCAGTTGTATCTGCAGCAAGAAGGGTATGATCGATATAATTAGCTAATGGACGCATAGTCTATTCCTTAGTAAAAAGATTGTTATTCTTCACTCATGTTAGTTTGGCAACATATTAGAGCCGTTTTAATGAGATAACAATCACAGATGATACAAAAATAACATTATACTGTTATATATCTATCAAAATGTCACTATTTTCACATTTAGAAATTTCACATAAGAGTAAGAGGCGCTATGGATATTGCAGTGATTGGTTCAAATATGGTGGATTTGATCACCTATATAGATAGGATGCCAAAAGAGGGTGAAACCCTTGAGGCGCCGGCATTTAAAATTGGTTGTGGTGGTAAAGGCGCTAATCAAGCAGTTGCTGCTGCTAAATTAAATTCAAAAGTGATGATGTTAACAAAAGTCGGCGATGATATTTTCGCGGATAATACCATCATGAATTTAGAGTCTTATGGCATTAATACACGCTATGTTGAAAAAGTACCCGGTACAACAAGTGGTGTTGCACCTATTTTTGTGACTTCCCAATCATCAAATAGCATTTTAATTGTTAAAGGGGCTAATCAACATTTGTCGCCAGAAGATATTGATAGAGCGACAGATAGCCTGAAAAAATGCAAAATAATTGTACTGCAATTAGAAATCCCGCTTGAAACGGTTTATCACGCTATTGAGTTCGGCAATAAACACCATATTCCAGTGTTATTTAACCCAGCTCCCGCTTCAAAAGCATTAGATCTTGATATTGCTGCTCGTTGTGATTTTTTTGTTCCAAATGAAACTGAACTTGAAATATTGACCGGTATGCCAATCACTACAATGGATGAAATTCGCGAAGCCGCTTGTTCTTTACTACAAAAAGGCTTTAAGAATGTCATCGTTACGTTAGGGGAAAAAGGGGCATTATGGATGAACGGCGAAATTGAAAAGTACATTCCTGCTATTAAAGTTGATGCAATAGATACCAGTGGAGCAGGCGATGCCTTTATTGGTTGTTTTTCCCATTATTATGTTCACACTAATAATATTGAAGAAGCATTAAATAAAGCGGTGATGTTTTCAGGCTTAAGTGTTGCCGGAAAAGGCACACAATCTTCTTATCCAAGCATTGAAGAGTTTGGGCAGTTTTTAGCGCAAGCGAAGTAGTACACCTCCGCACTATCATATCTTTATATTCCACTTGTTATCTTATTTAGATGGTAAGTGGAATTGATTTAAAATCAATTGATTACTTTATTTTTATAGCCACTGTTGAATTTCTTACAAAGCAAAAAACAGGGCTTAATGTGATTCATTTCACACCATCATGACAAATAGGCTTGAAATGTAATTTCATTGGATGTAATTTTAATTGAAATATAATTTCATAAGGTTGTGGTGATGAAAGAAGATGCATTAAGCGAATGTCTTAAAAATGAAAGCAATCAAGAAACAACACAGTTTTCTGAATTAAGTGCTTTAGAGTTGGTTACGCTTATCAATAGTGCAGATATGACGGTTGCAAATGCAGTTAAAAAAGAATTACCTGCTATTGCTAAAGCAGTAGAAAAAATAACTGAACGTTTGCAAAAAGGTGGGCGTATTTTTTATGTTGGCGCGGGAACCAGTGGCCGATTAGCTGTACTAGATAGTGCTGAATGTCCACCAACTTTTGGTGTACCTTCTACATTAGTACAGGCAATTATTGCAGGTGGTCATGATGCAATGCTAAAAGCGGTTGAAAATATTGAAGATAGCCGAGAGGCGGCAATTGAAGAGCTTCAACGTCGTCATGTTAGTGATAAAGATGTTGTTATTGGTATTGCCGCAAGTGGCCGCACTCCCTTCACTGTCGCGGCTTTGCAATATGGTAAGAAACTAAAAGCGTTAACAATATCTATTACCACGCGTGGCAAAAGTAAGATGAGTGAGATTGCTGATCTATCTATTGCACCAGACGTAGGCGCAGAGGTGTTAACAGGCTCCACAAGAATGAAAAGTGGTACAGCTCAAAAAATGATCCTAGGGATGTTAAGCACCAGTGTAATGACTAAGCTCGGGAAAGTGCATAAAAACCTGATGGTGGATGTGATTGCGAGTAATGAGAAATTGCAACGTCGTGCTGAAGGTATTGTCAGCGAAGTGTGTGGAATTTCACATGAAAGAGCCAGAGCCTTGTTACAAATGGTTAATTATCATCCTAGAAAAGCCATTTTGATGTATGAACTTCACCTGAGTGTGGAGAAAGTTGAGCAAATCACACAGCAATATCCTTATCGTTCGCTGCAACAGCAACTTGCCCTATTTAACTAATAACAATATGAGTAAACACTCTAAACTTTAGCAGGCACGCATATGGCTAATAAAATAGAACATCTCGACACGTTAGCAATAGAAATAGAAAAACACGCTGGTGGGTTTCAAAATGTGGCAACCCTAACACATTGTATGACTCGCATTCGACTGATTTTAAAGGACAGTTCACTTTTTGATGCAGACGCTTTAAAACAAGTCGAAGGCGTTAAAGGCGTTGTATTTAATGGTGAACAGCATCAAGTGATTGTCGGAATGGGGACTGCGGCAAAGGTTTATTCCATCATGAATAAACGTATGCAAAAAAGTTCAGCAAGTAGTGAAGATAAGCCAGCGTCAAACTCAGTGAAAAAAGGCTTCTCAATCCGCCGTATGCTAAATACATTAGCGGCTATTTTTGTTCCTACCATTCCTGCTTTAATTGGCTGCGGTTTGATTATGGGGTTAATTAATATTATCCGTTTAGTCGCACCGGGCTTAGTTGAGCAGTTCCCTGAACTATTTAAATTATTCAAATTAATTGGTAGTACGGTATTTGCGTATCTCTCTATCATGATTGGGATAAATACCGCTAAAGAATTGGGCGCATCAACATCGATTGGTGCGGTCATGGCGGGATTATTAGCGATGCCAGGGCTTGCCGATATCACTTTATTTGGTGAGAAATTACAGCCAAACAGTGGCGGGATCTTTGCGGTATTAATGGTGGTTGTATTCTCTTCAAAATTAGAATTATGGTTTCGTAGCATCGTTAAAGAGAGTCTTGACCTTATCTTAACGCCGTTTGTGACGATTTTAGTCTCTTCTCTTGTGGCGATTATGATATTCCAACCTATCGGCCATTATCTTAATCAGTTATTAGCACAAGGCGTATCATTATCACTATTGAATCAAGGTGGTGGTGCGGTGGTAACTGGTGCGGCGTTAGGAGGAAGTTTCTTATTTTTACTCTTAACGGGATTACATCAAGGGTTAATTCCTATTCATACCGAAATCTTAAATACCTTTGGTTTAAATTATCTATTTCCAATTTTGGCTATGGGCGGAATGGGGCAAGTAGGCTCTTGTTTTTGGGTTTATCTACGCACTAAAAATCAACGTTTAAAGAAAACATTAATGGGCGCATTACCTGTGGGTATTTTCGGTGTCGGTGAGCCTTTATTGTTTGGTGTTTCGCTTCCACTTGGAAAACCATTTATTGCAGGATGTATTGGTGGTGCGGCTGGTGGTGCATTAATGGCATATTTCCAAGTTGGGATCATTATTCCATTTGGTACTGCTGGGTTATCATTAATTCCGTTAGTCGGTGATGGGCAAATTATTAAGTTCCTGATCGCGGTATTAGGCGCATGGATTGTCGGTTTTATTGCCAGTATGCTAATGGGATTTACAGATCCAGAGAAATAAGTCAGAAATAAAAAGGATAACAGAATGTCGACACTGACCAAAAAGCTTGAGAGTTTGCTCATTCAGGGCAAAGGCACAGAACAGCGTATCGCTCATTATCTATTAGAGAATAGTGAGAATATTGCCAGTATGAATGCAGCTGAACTGGCACTTAAAGCCGGTGTAAGTAGTGCTTCTGTTATCCGTTTCTCTCGTCAAATGGGATATCGTGGTTATCCTGAATTTAAAATTGATTACCTTTCAGAAGAAAAGCAACAAAAAAGCAGTGGTGATATTCTCTATGGCAATCTTGCGAAAACAGACTCAACAGAATTAATTATTTCCAAAACAGGGCATCTGTTTACTAGCGCTATTCAGGACTCATTAGCTTTGTTAGATCCCAATTGTATTGATTTGCTGGCTGAAAAAATGGTCTCAGCTAAACGCATTGTCCTGTTTGGGATTGGCGCCTCTGCCGTTGTGGCGAGTGATATTTTTCATAAGCTTATTCGCGTGAATAAAAACGCCTTATTTAGTCCAGATCTTCATGCTCAATTGGCTTATTCCGCCAATTTATCAGTTGATGATTTGGCTATTGCTGTGACTGCACGAGGAAATACGGCCGATATTAATCGAATGCTGAAATCGGCAAAAAATGAAGGTTGTTTAACAGTAGCATTAACGCGTTTTGGACAAGATGAAGCAACTCGATTATCAGATTATACATTGCCTTATTTTTATGACGAACAACACTCTCAATTAGGAGTGATCACACCACAAGTTTTACAAATGGTGGCTTTTGATGTGCTGTTTTTTAAATATATGACATTAGCGAATGAGTCGGCAGAAAAAGCCTTATTAAAAGGGCGAGAAGCTGTTATACAAGGAAATCAATAATGTTACTTATCACCACATTAGCGGTAGGTGCTGCTATTGGTTTAATTATTAGCACAACGGGCGTGGGGGGCGGTGTTATTGTTTTACCTGTATTGACCTATTTTTTTGGTATGAATGCATTAATGGCAGTTGCAACAGCCAATTTATTGTCTATGTTGATGAAAGTCACCTCGTCTTATATGCATTTTCGCCTTGGCAATATTCCTTTTAAAAGAGCAATGATTGTATTAGGAATAATGCTACCAAGTACTTTTTTGGCTAGTGTTTTGGTTAATTATTTAGGTTCATTAGAGCAGTATCAGCAACAAGTCGAGTGGGGAATTAATGCGCTTGTGGTGGCTGCGATTATTTTTTCTTTATTTCTTTTTGTACAGAGAATGTTTTTCTCATTACCTCCCGTTGTGGTTGAAAATACAAAACTAGCGCCTTTAAATATTAAAGCACTATTACTTCCAGCGATTGCCGCAGGTGTTGTTTTAGGAGCGACGGGGGTAGGTGGTGGTGTCGTTGTGTTACCGTTATTGCTACGTTATGCGAATCTTTCTATTAAGCAAGCTATCGGTACTTCTATCTTTACGACAACATTGTTATCAGGATCTTCAGCATTAGCTTACATGCAAGATGGGCATACGGATATTCATTTGGCACTTTTGTTATTCTTAGGTTCGCTAATCTCTATTCCACTGTCTAAGTGGCTGTTGATCAGAATGCCTGACAGGATATTTCAGTATGCGACTTTAATTTTAATTATTTGTAGTGCTGTGATGATGCTGGCTAAATTATTCTAGTATTGAAATGTATCATTAATATTAATTGTAAAAGCATAATTTAACTAATAGCTAAATTAGTGGGCGTTTTATTAATTATTGGTTTAGGTTTTATTGTCCTGTCTTTTTCACGGCTTGGGGTTTTTAGTGATGCTCATTATGGCGCTATCGCTACAGTAGATGTACCTAGTTATAGGCTGGTATCAGCATATATTGATTCCAGTGCTTTTTTATGAAGTGAGTTGGTGTGTTTACGCAGATAAAAGGATTTTTGGTTATTCTGTAATATGAAATTAATCTGGTTTTTTGTGCTGCAATCAAGATTATTTTTTGATTTTCACTAGAAGTGATCTAGCTCTCGTTTTTAGCGGTGATAAAAAATAAACCGAAAAAAAAGGTTGTTAATTTGTAGAAGTTATGTTTTTTTAAATACAGATAACACGTAAACACATCATTAAATTAATTGATAGGTAACCCATGATCATCACTACTCTACTACAAAGCCTACGACTAACAGCGCACATCGCGGCTGTGGTTGTCGTGCGTGTGGTGGTGGTCGTCGGCAAAGCGCCGTAACGGGTCCGAATCAACACAGTTTCGAAACCCCGCCGGCGAACTAACCGGGCGGGGTTTTTCTTTTCTACCTGCCCATTAAGTCCGGCTTAGAACAAAGGACAGATAAAAATGGGTGATCAACAAGAAAACGCCACAACAAGTAGAACGTTTACGGGGGCGCAATTAATCGTTTATTTACTGGAACGGCAAGGTATTACGACAGTTGCAGGGATCCCTGGTGGTGCAGCACTTCCGCTATATGATGCTTTAAGCCAAAGTAAATCTATTCGGCATATCTTAACTCGTCATGAACAAGGTGCTGGTTTTATTGCACAAGGTATTGCCCGAGCAAATGGTAAACCTGCTGTTTGTATTGCATCGAGCGGGCCGGGTGCAACAAATTTAGTGACAGCAATTGCCGATGCTAAACTGGATTCTATTCCTTTAGTTTGTATTACGGGTCAGGTGTCTTCAGCGATGATTGGAACCGATGCTTTCCAAGAAGTTGATACCTATGGCATGTCTATTCCAATCACGAAACATAACTATTTAGTACGCGATATTGCGGACTTACCTGACATTATTTGTGATGCGTTTCGTTTAGCAATGTCAGGAAGACCGGGGCCGGTTTGGGTTGACGTGCCAAAAGATATTCAGCAAGCCACAATTACATTAGAAGCGTTACCACCTATTCCACAAAAAGATCCTGTTCCCGCATTTAATACTGATTTAGTAATACAAGCGGCGCAAATGATTAATCAAGCTAAAAATCCTGTTTTATATTTAGGTGGGGGGATCATTAGCTCTGAAGCATGTAAAGAAGCGATTGAATTAGCAGAGAAAAATAACCTGCCGACAACCATGACCTTAATGGGTTTAGGATTAATGCCACCTTCTCATCCACTGTATTTGGGGATGTTAGGTATGCATGCGACGCGTAGCACCAATTTTATTTTAGAAGAAGCGGATCTGCTGATTGTATTAGGGGCGCGATTTGACGATCGTGCTATTGGTAAAGCAGAGAAGTTTTGCCCTAACGCCAAAATTATTCATGTTGATATCGATCGCGCTGAAATTAGCAAAATCAAACGCCCAGATATTGCGATCCACGCTGATGCGAAATCAGTGTTATCACTGTTATTACCATTGATTAATACAAATAAGCGTAATGAATGGATCGAGCGTGTTACGACACTGAAACAAGAATATCCATTGGAAATGAAAAACTCTGAGAATATTCTAAGTGGTTATGGCATTGTCTTAGCGGCTGCAAACTGTGTTGATGATGACGCTATTATTACAACAGACGTTGGACAACATCAGATGTGGGTAGCACAGGCGTATCCGCTAAATCGACCTCGACAATGGTTAACATCGGGTGGCTTAGGTACGATGGGATTTGGTTTACCGGCTGCGATTGGTGCCGCGTTAGCCGAGCCAGATAAGAAAATCCTCTGCTTCTCGGGGGATGGTAGCATTATGATGAATATTCAAGAATTTGCTACGGCGGCTGAGCACCAATTAGATATCAAAATTATTTTGATAAATAATCAGGCATTGGGGTTAGTTCACCAACAACAAACGCTGTTTTTTGAAGAACGTATTTATGCTGCGGCTTACCCTTATCAAACAGATTTTATTCGTATTGCACAAGGTTTCGGTTTAGATACCTGTGACTTAAATCAGGAAGCGGATCCTGCGAGTGCATTAAAAGCAGCAATTGAAAAACCCGGTCCGTGTTTAATTCACGTTATGATTGATATCCATGAAAAAGTATTTCCAATGGTTCCACCTGGGGCTGCAAATATTGAGATGATAGGAGCTTAATTTATGTCAAACCAATCACAACCTATCGCGCTGGAATTGATTGTTCGCAACCATCCCGGTGTTATGACCCATATTTGTGGGCTATTTGCTCGCCGTGCATTTAACGTTGATGGCATTTTGTGTTTACCAATGAAAAACAGCGATAAAAGCCGTATTTGGCTATTAGTGCAAAAAGATGATCGTCTTATGCAAATGGTTAGTCAGGTGGAAAAGCTTGAAGACGTAAAAGAAGTGAGATTCAGCGATGATCTACGTGTTTTTGAGCAAATGGAAAGTTATTTAAATTAATCGCCTTATATTATTGGCTCACTCACTAATTGAAAGAGCCAATAATATCGCTTAAGGGCGGTGATGATAATGCTGCTGATTTGGGCTAGACATAATCACAGAGGCACGCAAATGTCCTTCAACACAGATATATGAGTGAGGGACATTACCGTGGAAAGCATAAAAATCGCCAGTTTCTAGTAAGACGGTTTCGTCGTTATCAAAACGCATCATTAATTTACCAGAATAGACCATGATGTGCTCTTGGGTGCCGTCAGCGTGAGCAGGGCTATTGATGATCGCGCCATGCTTCATTTCGATATGCCAAATTTCAGTAATATTGCCGATGCCAATACGAAATTTAAACTCTTGGGCATAATCACCCACGATAGGTTTATGTCGTTCTAAGCGAGGGTACTCTTCGCGTGTAAAACTAAATAAATCTCCCAAAGGAAAGCCAAGGGCTATTGCGATAGCCTCTAAGGTATCGATTCTAGGATTAGAATCACCCGATTCTAATTTTGACAATGCAGCCTTGGATATTCCCGATTTTCTTGATAACTCATTAAGTGATAAATTTCGAGATTGTCTTAACTGTTTGACTTTATTACCAAGGTATTCATTCGTTTTTTTAGGGGGTTGTGAGTTCATTGCCAATTCAAAATATCGTTAGTTTAAAAGTGTTATTGTAATTAGATAATAACACTAATTAACCGTATTCGGAAAAATGAGATCCTGTTTCTGCTGTATTTGTGAATAGGCTTACGATCACTGTTCTAGTTTTAATGATTACGCTAATTTAATGAGTGTGATTTATACCATTGTATTGGCATCAGGTACTGTGCTTATCTATCGTTATTTTTTTTAAGCGTTGTAGGATAAATAACGATGAAGTGAGAATATTGTGAAAGGTAAAGATCATCGAGAGTCAAATAGAGATTTTTCTCTAATTAATGTTGCTTTTTAAGCATGTTTATCTATTTCTTATCCCCTATAATATATGACAATATTTTATTTAACCACCTTCCTTTTATTACAGAGGTTTCTGTTATTTGCAGAAACAAAATAACATGTCACATCAAAATTATCGCCAATCTGAAGTTTTTGCGATAACCACTATCACGGTAAGTATTGGCGTTATCGGGATTGTTATCGGATTAACTATTCCTATGGTGGCACTGCGCCTTAATTTAGTGGGTATTAATGAATCTATTATTGGGCTTATTTCCGCAGCACCCGCTATTGGAATGTTAATTATTTCACCCTTTGCTCGGCGTATTGTGCAATGGATCGGTAAACGCTTTGCCATGCTATTAGCTACCATTATTTCTGCAATAAGCTTATTGCCCTTAATGGGAAGTTTGCCTTTAGAGTTGCTATTTCCTTTACGATTAATCACGGGTATTGCCAGTGGTGTGATGATTTGTTTAGGGGAAACGTGGATTAATGAGCTTTCACCAGATAATAAACGTGGGCGGATTTTAGCGGTATATACCACGGTATTTACGATTAGCCAGTTATTAGGGCCTTCAATTATTGCGCTTTATGGCGTTGCAGATAAGACACCGATTTTAATTAGTGTCTTTATTCATATTATCTCTATTGTCCTGTTTTTAATGATGGATCAAAAAATAGGCGATAAATTACCAAAAGATACACAAGAGCCTAATTTTTCTATTATCCGCTTTGTTAAAGTTGCACCAGCAATCTGTGGTGGCATTGTTTTCTTTGCTTTTTTTGATGGCACAGTGCTTTCTATGTTTCCTATTTATGGCTTAAGTGTAGGGCATACTGAAGCTATTGCGGCAATGATGATAAGCGCGATTTTAGCGGGTGATGCAATTATGCAAATGCCATTTGGCTGGCTTGCCGATCATATGAATAGAACGCGGTTATATCGAGTTTGTGGTGTCGTGACTTTACTTGCAAGCTTATTATTACCTATCACGATGTCTCATACATTTTTGATTTGGCCTTTATTACTGGTACTGGGTGCAACAGCGGGTGCGATATACACCATTGCGTTGGTACAAATTGGACAATATTTCTCAGGCAATGATCTGATGGTCGCAAATGCATCCGCTGCGATGTTATGGGGGATTGGTAATTTATCAGGGCCTTTGCTGGCTGGCGCGATGTCAGAAATTTCTTCATCTTCACTACCATTCTTATTGGTTGCTATGACAGGTTTATTCTTAGTATCAACGATGGAACGTTGGAATCTCGGTGTTAAAACACTCAATAATAGCCCATCTTAATATGATTTTTTCTCTATCGTATTCTATTTAGCGATAGAATGACGATAGAGGAAGCCTTTCTTTTCTCGATTTCTAAATATTAAGATCTTATCTTCTTGTTTTCTATAAATGGTTATAATTATCTTTCGTAATTGAACTTATTTTAAAATTTATTAAGAATAATCTAGAAATGCTTATACAAAACAGAAAACTGTTTGCTAAAACGGCATCTATTCATCTAACGTTAGAAGTAGAAGATAAACTTATCTTCAGATAAAAATAATGAATACTGCATATCATTAATTGCCACACATTGGGAACGGAAGGTATTATTTATCTAAGTAACTTATTAAAGTTACTAATAATAGATAGATATACCTAATTATTGTGATAGATAATATAAATTAAATAAAAACAATTAACTAAGATGTTTTCCACTGTGAGATAAATATGACATTGGATAATTGTACAAAAGTAGAATAATGAGGAAAGTAGGCAGCTGCTTTCCTCTTTTTCTGTTTTTCTAACTTTAAACTATCTTTTTATGACATTTTTATTAAAAATGTATTTTTTCACTTGATTCTTACCCTAATATCACCAGATAATCGTTTGCGTCAAATTCTCTCACTCAGTCCACACACAAAACCAAACGTTTGCTTTTTGACTCCCTCTTAAGATTTTTATCGGTAAGAGGTTATTTTAATTGATACGTAATCGTTTCCGTTTTTTTGGAGAGTGAACCGTTTTTATGTCAGAGGAATGTAATGTCTGCTAATCAATCAGCAAGCACAGGTAAACTGGATAGCTATTTTAAACTTACAGCTCGTGGTACTACTGTTCGCAAAGAAATGATCGCCGGTTTGACGACATTTCTGGCTATGGTGTATTCCGTGATTGTTGTTCCTAGTATGTTAGGACAAGCTGGTTTTCCACATACAGCGGTTTTTATTGCAACCTGTTTAGTCGCGGGATTGGGCTCTCTTCTCATGGGATTGTGGGCAAATCTTCCTATGGCGATTGGTTGTGCTATTTCATTAACAGCATTTACCGCTTTTAGCTTGGTTTTGGGACAAAACATCTCTGTGCCTGTTGCATTAGGCGCCGTATTCTTAATGGGGTGTTTATTCACTGTATTCTCATTAACTGGCATTCGTACTTGGATCTTAAAAAATATTCCGACAGGTATTGCTCATGGCGCAGGAATAGGGATAGGTTTATTTTTACTTTTAATTGCCGCCAATAGTGTTGGGCTTGTCGTTAAAAACCCCTTTGATGGTTTGCCTGTGGCAATGGGTAAATTCACTTCATTTTCTGTTCTGATGTCACTTGCAGGATTAGCCGCTATTTTCGGATTAGAAAAACGCAAAGTTCCAGGTGGCGTATTATTAGTGATTGTTGCCATTTCGATTATTGGGCTGATTTTCGATCCTAATGTGAAATACCAAGGTGTTTTTAAAATGCCTCAATTGGGTGAAGATGGACTTTCTTTATTATTCGCAATGGATATTAAAGGAGCATTACAACCTTTAGTTTTACCTAGCGTATTAGCATTAGTAATGACCGCTATTTTTGATGCAACTGGGACTATTCGTGCTGTTGCAGGTCAAGCAAACTTATTAGATAAACGCGGGCAAATTATTAATGGCGGAAAAGCGCTGACTTCTGACTCTGTTAGTAGCATTTTTGCGGGCGTTATTGGCGCCGCACCAGCTGCGGTTTATGTTGAATCTGCTGCAGGAACAGCCGCTGGTGGTAAAACTGGATTAACCGCAACAGTGGTGGGCATTTTATTTTTATTGATCCTTTTCTTATCGCCTCTCTCTTATTTAGTTCCCGCTTATGCAACGGCACCAGCATTAATGTATGTGGGTTTATTGATGCTAGGTAACGTCACTAAGTTAGATTTTAGTGATTTTGTTGATGCAATGTCAGGCATGGTGTGCGCTGTATTTATTGTTTTAACGTGTAATATTGTCACCGGTATTATGTTAGGTTTCGGCTGTTTGGTTATTGGTCGTGTCTTTGCAGGTGAATGGCGTAAACTCAATATTGGTACTGTATTAATTACTATTGCTTTAGTGGCATTTTATGCGGGTGAGTGGGCAATTTAATTTAAATAATCGGTTTTAAAGACAAAAGGCGGAATATATTTTTATTCCGCCTTTTTGCTATTTATTTATCTACTTTTATTCGCTATTGTCGAAATTAAGTCTAGTTGTTAAATTTTTGGTAGAATATATGCAAGAAATAAAAATACGCCATGGTGAGCCAGACGACGCAGCCGCAATTCAACAGTTATATACTCATCCTGATTTATATATTTGTACTTGCCAATTTCCTTACCCTTCGGTCACGATGTGGAAAAAAAGATTACTTGAGTTTTCAGAACAAAATATTCCTCATTTTGTTGCAACTATTGATGATCAAGTCGCGGGGCATTTAGCACTGATAATCGATAATCATCCTCGTCGTCGCCACATTGTCAGTTTTGGTATCGGTGTTGGCGCTGAATACTCAGGAAAAGGTGTTGGTAAATTACTTATCAAGACAGCAATTGATTATGCTTTCAACTGGTTAGCAGCCACACGATTAGAATTAGAAGTGTATTCAGACAACGAAAGAGGTTTGCATTTGTATAAGAAACTAGGTTTTGAAGTTGAAGGTGTACGCCGTAAAGCTGCTTTTAAAGAAGGTAAATATTGTGATGTTGTTATGATGTCGATGTTAAGAACAATTGAATAATCATTAGCATTACGCGTTAGCTCTCAAATTTAATCGTAATTGTTATTTATCTATGATTTTTTATTTAATAACTTAACGTTTTACGTTTTTATACGGTCTATTACATTGCTTAGACTGAAAAAGAGAAATAAAAACGTATGCTTTCTAGAATTAATGCCGTTAATAAATAGAGAACAATAAATTATGTACAATGTGCGGTGTTAGCTACGATTAATCTTAATTTTTAAATATTCTCACAGAGTCTATGTGGGATCTGTTTAAAATAAGCATAGATACATTGATAAAGAAAAGTACGATGCGCGAATTTTACATAATATGTTTCTTTATCGTTCGGTAGGTTTCCCTTTTATAAGGGGAAATGGCTGGTTTCAGGATAAAAATAGGCATGTAAGGGTAACATGGAAATTTTCTTTACTATTTTGATTTTAATACTGGTGGTTTCAGTTTCGGGAGTTATCACAAAATTAATTCCCTTTCGTGTTCCGTTACCATTAATACAGATTGTGATAGGGGCTTTATTGGCATGGCCTCAGTTTGGTTTACATGTCACTTTTGATCCTGAATTATTCCTCGTTCTATTGATCCCACCTTTACTTTTTGTTGATGGTTGGAAAACACCGACACGAGAGTTTATTCAAAATGGGCGTGAGATTTTTATTCTAGTGCTTGTTTTAGTTATGGTGACCGTTGTGGGTATCGGTTATCTGATTTATTGGATGATGCCAAGCATCCCTCTGATCTCGGCATTTGCGTTGGCGGCCGTACTTTCGCCAACGGATGCGGTCGCACTCTCTTCCATCGTTGGTAAAGGGCGAATACCTAAGCGAATAATGGGCATATTAGAAGGCGAAGCACTAATGAATGATGCTTCGGGTCTGGTGGCCTTGAAATTTGCGGTTGCTGTGGCAATGGGCACGATGGTATTTACTGTGGGTGGTGCAACCCTTGAATTTTTCAAAGTCGCCATAGGCGGATTATTAGCAGGTATTGGTGTCACCTTAATTTACAGTAAATCTTTACGATTGATGAGCCGTTGGAGCGGAGACGACCCCGCTACACAAATCGTTTTTATGTTGTTGCTACCTTTTGCCTCTTACCTTATTGCAGAACATATTGGTTTTTCTGGTATTTTAGCGGCTGTTGCCGCCGGTATGACTATCAGTAAATCTGGCGTTATCAGGAATGCGCCTCTTGCGATGCGCTTACGTGCTGATAGCGTATGGTCAATGCTTGAATTTGTCTTTAACGGCCTTGTCTTTATCATGCTGGGCTTACAGCTTCCTATTATTTGGACTAGCTCTGTTATTCAAGCAGATCTTGACCCAGAAGTTGAAGTCTGGATGCTGTTTGCGGCAGTTTTCGTTATCTACTTTGCACTGCTGCTCCTGCGATTTACGTGGTTATGGTTAATGAAGAAAACTAGCCGGATCTTTATGAAAAAGCATCCGCTTGATTTCGCTAATTATACAACGCGTGAGTTGTGGTTATCGTCATTTGCGGGTGTTCGTGGTGCCATTACGCTTGCAGGTGCGCTTTCTATTCCACTCTTTTTAACTGATGGCAGCACTTTCCCGGGACGTTATCAAATTATCTTTATTGCTGCTGGTGTTATTTTATTGTCGATTTTAGTGGGTATCATTTCACTTCCTTTCTTATTAAAAGGCGTGAAGACAACTGATAAAGAAGCAGATAAAAATGAAGTTCGCTATGCACGGAAAGTGATGGCAGAAGTGGCAATTGTCAGTCTGAATAAAATGGAAGAGCGCTTAGCTGCAAGTACTGAAGAGCAGTTGGATGCAGAAGAAATCAATGAAGTTGCTTCTCGTGTTACAGGATATTTACGACGTCGTACTGCGGATCAAGATGAGATGCTCCATAACGCGTTAGAGGAAGATCTCGAAAGACGTTTTCGTTTAACGGCATTACGTGCTGAGCGTGGTGAACTTTACCATTTAAGAGCAACGCGAAAAATTAGTAATGAAACACTCCAATTATTGCTACATGAGTTGGATTTAATGGAAGCGTTGTTAGTAGAGAAAGATAGTTAATTATGTGGTTGCTCATTATTACAACACTGTTATGGGCAGCCTCTTTTAGCCTGATCGGCGAGTATCTCGCGGGTCAGGTTGATAGTTGGCTCTCTGTTCTTATCCGCGTTTCTTTGGCTGCTTTGGTCTTCTTGCCTTTCTTACGTTGGAAGGGAATTCGTTTTAAGGTGATTTTGCTTTATATGAGTGTGGGAGCCTGCCAACTCGGCATTATGTATCTGTTTGTCTTCCATGCTTATAACTATTTGACCGTCGCAGAATTTTTACTGTTTACTGTATTAACACCGCTTTATGTCACGTTAATTTATGATTTATTAGAGCGTCAGAAATTACGTTGGGGTTATGCATTTAGCTCATTATTAGCAGTATTAGGTGCGGCAATAATTCGCTATGATCATTTAAGTGATGATTTTTGGTATGGATTGTTATTAGTGCAACTTGCTAATATTTTCTTTGCTATTGGTCAAGTGGGTTATAAACGATTAATGGAAGTACATCCAATTCCACAACATCATGCGTTTTCTTGGTTTTATCTTGGTGCTGTTGCTGTTTCATTGGTTGGTGCATTGTGTTTTGCAGATTGGCAGAAAATGCCAACAACATCACTACAATGGGGTGTTTTACTCTGGTTAGGAATTGGCGCTTCTGGAATAGGGTATTTCATGTGGAACTATGGTGCCACACAAGTTGATGCTGGAACCTTAGCTATTATGAATAACATGATGGTTCCAGCAGGATTATTAGTGAATTTTTCTATTTGGCAGCAACATCCAAATTGGCCAAGTTTCATCATAGGCGCGAGCCTGATTGTTGCATCACTTTGGATCCATCGACGCTGGATACACCGACCTGTTTTACAAAAGGAAGATTGTTAACAGCATGCTGGCCTGATAAGCGAATAAACTCTCTAATTGCCGGTTGATGTTGCTCTCCAAGACGGTTAGCGGCATATAATCGGCTCCATAATCCCTCGCCTAATGTTTTTGTCACTACTAATCCTTGTTTCTCAAAATTCTCAACAGCCCAATGAGGTAATGCAGCAATTCCCATACCGGCAGCAACCATTTGAATTAACAACAGCGTATTATCGACATGTTTAAAATGTGGTGTGATCCCCGCAGGTTGTAAAAAATGACGCCATACATCAAAGCGTTCTCTTTGCACAGGATAAATAAATAAGGTTTCTGCAATTAAATCTTGTGGCTGAATATGTAAGCGATTAGCAAGAGGGTGATCGGGCGATAAAACTAATTTCACTTCATAGTCAAATAGCGGCGTGTAGTGTAAACGTGCATCATCTAAAATATCAGAAGTTAGCACGACATCTAATTCACGTTGTAGTAATGCAGGTTGTGGATCAAACGTAACCCCCGAATGGAAATCGACATTGACTTCAGGCCATGTTTGGCGATATTGCTGTAATGCAGGTGTTAACCATTGAATACAACTGTGGCATTCAATCGCAATATTCAAATTCACACTCCCAGGTTCATTACACGTATCGAGTGCTCTACGAACGATAGGCAATACTTCTTCGGCTAATTTAACCAACACATCTCCTTGAGGCGTGAAACGCAGTGGTTGGCTTTTACGCACAAAAATTCGATAACCAAGACGATGCTCTAATTCACTGAATTGATGCGAAAGGGCAGATTGTGTTTGATGCAATTGATTTGCTGCATTGGCAAGAGAGCCTGTGTGCTTTAGTGCCAATATCGTTTTTAAGTGTTTTATTTCTATCATGAGAAACCTTCAAGTTGTTGATGAAAAATTTGCGCTTGTGATTTATACACTACCTGTAGATTATGGATGTGTAAACATCTAGACGGCTAAAAACAGGATTTTAATTATGACAATTCGCAATCACACACTGGGTTTCCCTCGTATTGGCTTAGATAGAGAGCTAAAAAAAGCACAAGAAAATTATTGGGCAGGCAAGATTTCACAAGAAGAACTTATCGCTGTTGGTAAAGAACTTCGTGCTCGTCACTGGCAAAAACAAGCAGATGCGGGTGTTGAATTATTACCTGTTGGTGATTTTGCTTGGTATGACCAAGTATTAGGAACAAGTCTATTGTTAGGCAACGTGCCACCTCGTCATCGTAATGAAGATGGTTCACTCGATCTTGATACCCTATTTAGAGTCGCTCGTGGTAGTGCGCCAACAGGTAAACCTGTTGCGGCATCTGAAATGACGAAATGGTTTAATACTAACTATCACTATATCGTACCTGAATTTCAGCAAGGACAGTCATTTACCTTTGCATGGAAAGAGCTACTAGAAGAAGTCGATGAAGCATTAGCATTGGGTCATAAAATAAAACCCGTTTTACTCGGTCCTGTGACTTACTTGTGGTTAGGTAAAGTAAAAGGCCCTGAATTTGATAGATTAACGCTATTGAAAGATATTTTACCTATCTATCAACAAGTTATTTCTGCATTAAAAGAGAAAGGTATTGAGTGGGTGCAAATTGATGAGCCGGCTTTAGTACTGGATTTACCTGTTGAATGGCAAAATGCGTATCAAACAGCTTATCAAACATTAACAGGGAAAGTTAAATTACTGCTGACGACCTATTTTGATGGTATTTCTCATCATCTTGATATTATTAAAAATTTACCTGTTAATGGGCTTCATGTTGATATTTCAGCAGGGCAAGATGATTTGCAGCACTTACATCAAGTATTACCCAAAGATTGGGTGCTGTCATTAGGTGCCATTAATGGTCGAAATGTTTGGAAAGCTGATTTAAGTGCACGTTATCAGCAAGTGATTGCGCTCAAAGGTAAACGTCCTTTGTGGATCGGAACATCCTGTTCATTACTGCATAGCCCAATTGATTTAAATGTAGAAACGAAACTTGATGATGAAGTAAAAAGCTGGTTTGCTTTTGCTGTTCAGAAATGTGAAGAAGTCGCTTTGTTGGCTAAGGCACTAAATGCGCCCGAAGGCGAGTATGATGATCAATTGGCACAGTACAGTGCACCAATTCGTCAACGTCAGCACTCAACCCGTGTACATAATGCAAAAGTTGAAGCTCGTTTACAGGCAATTGAAGCGCAAGACAGTGAAAGAAATTCACCTTATACCCAACGCGCAGAAATACAACGTGCACGGTTTAATTTGCCATTATGGCCAACCACCACAATTGGCTCATTCCCACAAACAACAGAAATTCGTACTGTGCGCCTTGATTTTAAGAAAGGGCGTATCGATACGGCTGCTTATCGCACAAATATCAGTGAGCATATTAAGCAAGCGATAACGGAGCAAGAAAACCTAGGCCTCGACGTATTAGTTCATGGTGAAGCTGAACGTAACGACATGGTAGAGTATTTTGGTGAGCATTTTGATGGTTATGTGTTTACGCAAAATGGCTGGGTACAAAGCTATGGTTCACGTTGTGTAAAACCACCAGTGATTATCGGTGATATTAGTCGCCCAGCCCCTATTACCGTGGATTGGGCAACTTACGCACAATCATTAACTGAAAAGCCAGTCAAAGGCATGTTAACAGGCCCTGTGACAATTTTATGTTGGTCGTTCCCTCGTGAGGATGTGACGCGTGAAACCATTGCAAAACAGATCGCGTTAGCACTGCGTGATGAAGTGGATGATTTACAAAAAGCAGGTATTGGTATTATTCAAATTGATGAGCCAGCATTACGTGAAGGATTACCATTACGTCGTAATGAGTGGCAGGCTTATCTTGACTGGGCAGTCGATGCTTTTAAATTAAGTGCCGCTGTTGCTGATGATGAAACACAAATCCACACACATATGTGTTATTGCGAGTTTAACGACATCATGGGATCTATCGCGGCCTTGGATGCAGATGTGATTACTATTGAGACATCACGTTCAGATATGGAGCTTTTAGAAGCCTTTGAACACTTTGATTACCCAAATGAAATTGGGCCAGGTGTTTATGATATTCACTCGCCTAACGTGCCAAATGTAGAGTGGATTGTGGGATTATTAAGAAAAGCGCAATCACGTATTCCTGCAGAGCGTTTATGGGTAAATCCAGACTGTGGATTAAAAACACGAGGCTGGCCTGAAACACGTGCAGCATTAGCAAATATGGTTGAAGCTGCTAAATATTTACGTCAGAACGCATAATAAAATAATTACCTGTTAGCCTGTTATTTTTGAATGGTTACTTTGATAAAAAGTCACACTATCCAAATAGCAGGCTAATTTTATATAAATAAAAAAGAGTATTAATTAAAACTAGGAGCAAATCTTATTATTGATATTCTAGAGAGTTGTTATACTGCAAAAAATTCTCTAATTTATGGATATAATTATTGTGCAAACGAGCATTCAACTTTCGGATAAAATATTAGATGCTTTTCCAACTCGGCCTTTGAAATTAGTTCCACTAAGAGGCGATGGTGGACTATTCCGCACCTTATTTTTAGTGATTGTGATGTTAGCATTGACTGTATTTAGTGCTTATCAAATTCCTAATATTGTTTATGATTACCAAATTAGCAAAAATCCCGTATTTATTAATGCTGATGTTGATGGTACTTGTCGTTCAAAACTATTTATTTTAACTAATTGTAGTGTTGATTTACGGTATGAAGGTAACGAGGTTTCACGTAATTTTACTTTTCTTGATTTTGGTAATAAAGATATATTGGTTGAACCCGTTGCGGATGAAAACGATCTGACTAAAATGACCGTTGATGTGGCGATAGATAATATTTGGCTTCGTTTAATTAGCACGATTATTTTTGTCGGATTATTTGGTTTTTGCGTGATATTTTTTATTTATCGTCAAATACTGACGAGTAAAGTGAGAAAAGCATTATTATCCGTGGGCACTCAGCCTTTAAAATTAATCGCTGTTCCTGCGAAGGTGGTTGTAAGTAATAAGCAATTTATTGCCACTTATCATCTTAATTTAGAGGGTAAAGATATTCGTATTACTTATTCAGGGAATAAGAAAACACCGCCTATTGTGATTGAGCAAAATGGAAACACCTACGTATTAGCCGTTTATTCACCACAACAGAATATCCCTTATGCTTTGGATGTGCCTTTAGAACGTATTCAAGCAACGCCAGAAGAGAAGCAACGTTTTCATGAAGCGTTGATTGAAGAGGGTTTGCTGTAATCAATTTTGATGATTAAAAATATGATGCGTTCTCTCTTATGGGGGCTTGTAAGGGAAAACGCATTAAAATAGCGTATTTATTTAGCCACCGAAAATTTTCGCTTTCAAAATATCCATCCCCGCACTGACTAAATCTAAGTCTTTAGGCACAACGCCATCTGGCGTGACTTTATCAATTAATTTAGGTAGGTATTGTGCCGCCATTTCAGAGGCTTCAGTTGCACTTAAATTAATTTTTGACGCAAGTTCATTAATAACAGGTGATGAAAAAACCGCTACGATTTGTTCAGCACTGATAGGTAAATTTGTATTTGTACTTATCCAAGATTGAATAAGCTCACTTAAACCCGCTGTATCAAATTGCTTTATTAAGCCTTCAATGCCACCTTGAGACTCAACCCAGTCGAGGACCGTTTTATATTGATTGATTTTTTCGCCACCCAATAGGCTTGCAATTTGGTTAAATAAGCTCATGTTTACTCCAGTGACAGGTGTTTGTCACATTAAGATGTTTGTTTTAAGGGCGGGTAGTGTACGCGCTATACTCGTTATACTTCAAGCGACTCGTCATACTTCAAGTTGTAGCGTTGTTGACTACATTCATTCGCAGTAGTCACATACTTATGTATGCTCCTAGCTACTCGTCATACTTCAAGTTGTAGCGTTGTTGACTACATTCATTCGCAGTAGTCACATACTTATGTATGCTCCTAGCTACTCGTCATACTTCAAGTTGTAGCGTTGTTGACTGCACTCATTCGCACTAGTCACATACTATTGTATGTTCCTAGCGACTCATTCATTTGTCGCCTAGCTACACCTTGAATTATTTAGAGTAGATGTTCGCGAGGATATTTATTTGTATTGAGTATATGTGCCTTAAGGTATTTGCCTCGTCTATACTGATGAGATGAATGTTTGTTTTAGTTAATGATTGAAGTGAGCGAATATTGATAATGTATTTACTGAGAATGTATTTTTAATGTCATTTTTCGTGATTGTATTCACATTTTTATGAAATTGTTACTTTGCTCGGTGCCTTATAGGTGATTTTGGTCACTAAAAAGGTCTGTAAAACTGATACAGTAGCTTTTAATTTAATGAAGATTGGTTTTGTCCCATTGAGGAGTCCGATATGTCTGATGTATTTCACTTAGGTTTAACCAAAAATGACCTACAGGGTGCCACTTTAGCAATTGTTCCCGGTGATCCGAAGCGTGTTGAAAAAATTGCAAAATTAATGGATAACCCAGTTCATCTGGCTTCTTTACGTGAATACACGTCGTGGCGTGGCGAAATTGATGGCAAAGCTGTTATTGTCTGTTCAACAGGTATTGGTGGTCCATCTACCTCTATCGCCGTTGAAGAATTAGCACAGCTAGGTATCCGCACTTTCTTGCGTATTGGTACAACTGGTGCAATTCAAGAACATATCAATGTCGGTGATATTCTTGTGACGACTGCTGCAGTTCGTTTAGATGGTGCAAGCTTGCATTTCGCACCAATGGAATTCCCTGCTGTTTCTGATTTTGAATGTATGAACGCACTGTATAAAGCGGCTAAAGACAATGGCTCAACTGTTCACGTAGGTGTTACTGCATCTTCAGATACATTCTATCCAGGACAAGAACGTTACGACACCTATACTGGTCGCGTTGTTCGCCGTTTCAAAGGCTCTATGAAAGAGTGGCAAGAAATGGGCGTTATGAACTATGAAATGGAATCTGCAACATTACTAACAATGTGTGCAAGCCAAGGTTTACGTGCAGGTATGGTTGCGGGTGTTATCGTAAACCGTACTCAACAAGAAATTCCAGATGCGGAATTACTGAAGAAAACTGAAAATAATGCGCTAGGTATCGTTATCGAAGCCGCTCGTGCTTTAATGAAATAAGTTTTTTTAATCAAATATAAAAGCCCTTAATACTCTGGTGTTAAGGGCTTTTTTTGTATGGTAATTCATCACGTTAATGTATTAACAGACACTAATTTCTGTTAAGGTCTTTGAGGTCTTAACAATACAATAATGAGAAGAGGCATTATGACTGATATCTTACAAACACATCCTTCGGTGTTGCCTTTAGTCGGCGGAATTAACTTTCGTGATTTAGGCGGTAAAAAATTGAGTAACGGTGGTGTTATTAAACCCGGAATGCTCTTTCGCTCTGGCTCACTGGATAGATTAACCAATACTGACCAATCTCTGCTCATTGACAAAAATCTTTTTCAAATCATTGATTATCGTGATAGTGGGGAAATCGTTGATAAACCAGACCGTGTCTGGGAAGGCGCGCAATATTATCATGCTCCTGCAAACCCATTATCCAAAGAAGTTTCTGCAAACCTTGAAAAGTTGACACCTGAAATACTTGAGCAATTTGATGCTAAAGCCTTTATGTTTCAGCTATATAAATTATTACCTATTAATAATCCTGCCTACAAACAATTAGCTATGTTATTAAAGCAGCCTGAAAAAGGGGGGGTTGTGCAACACTGTGCGGTAGGCAAAGACAGAACAGGTGTTGGCTCTGCTTTAGTGTTATTTGCTCTTGGTGCATCTTTAGATGTGGTGATGGAAGATTACTTGCTTACTAATGAAACATTAGCGCCTTATCGCGCCTATCTTTTAGAAGAACATGCTAAAACAATGAGTGATAACATTGTTGATAAATTTGCCTATGTTTACTCAGTACAAGAAGAGTTTCTGCAAACGGCATTGGCCAGTATTAATCAGCATTATGGTAATGTTGATACTTGGCTAGAAAAAGATATCGGTTTAGATGCTGCTAGCCGAGATACCCTACAAAATTATTTTCTCGAATGATAAAGTGATTTATATTCGGTTAATATTATTTAGGTTAACCGAATATAAGGTCGTCTATTTTGACAGTACAAGACATTATTCATACCATCACTCTTTTTGTAAAAGAGCACGAAGTTTGGGCTATTCCAATCGTGTTTTTTCTTGCTTTTGGTGAGTCACTCGCGTTTATCTCTTTGCTTATTCCTGCCACAGTTATTTTATTGGGATTAGGCGCCTTAATTGGTGAGAGTGGTCTGTTTTTCTGGCCGATTTGGCTAGCTGCTGCGTTAGGGGCTTTCTTTGGTGATTGGGTATCGTACTGGGTAGGGTTTCACTATAAAGAGGGGGTAAGAAATTTGTGGCCAATTTCACGTTCACCACAAACATTGGTTAGAGGTCATCAATTCTTTAATCGATGGGGGATTTGGGGGGTGTTTATTGGACGATTTTTTGGACCTTTTCGTGCAATTGTCCCGTTAGTTGCCGGTATTTGTGCGATGCCACAACGTTATTTTCAAATAGCTAATTTAACATCAGCCATGATTTGGGCTTTTGGTATTTTGGCGCCCGGTGCTTTTGGTTTGCAATGGCTTGCGAAATGGATCGGATAACTGCGTCCTTTATCGCAAATCAAGTCATGATATAAATTGTTGCTAGACAATATTATCTATGCGTTTTAACGTAGCCCGCTGGAAAGTAAAAAGGTCACTTTAGTGGATATTCAGTTGTTATATGGGATCATTGGTTTATTAGGTGGGGTACTTGTTGGGGGGGCGCTGGTTTGGTGGTCTATCCAACAACGTTTATCCGATAAAGAAACCATGCTACGTGAAAATCATACACAGCTTGCTATCGCCCAAGAAAAGGCGGTGATTATCCCATCTTTACAACAACATATAGAACAGCTAGAACAAGAATTACGCGCTCAGAGAGAAATTATTACCTCTCAAGAAGCTGAATTAAGAGAAGTGACAACTCGTTGGGAAGAAAGCCGAATATCCGCAGAGGAAAAACAGCGATTATTAATTAATAGTGAACAACGGCTTGCTACACAGTTTGAGAACTTAGCTAATCGTATTTTCGAACAGAGTGGGCGTAAAGCTGAAGAGTTAAATCGCCAAGGATTAACACATTTACTTTCACCATTTCGTGAACAACTCGAAAGCTTTCGACGACAAGTTCAAGATGGTTTTGGGCAAGAAGCGAGAGAGCGGCATACTTTGGTTCATGAAATTCGCCAGCTTCAACAATTAAATGTCAAAATGGCACAAGAAGCGGTGAACCTAACAAATGCCTTAAAAGGGGACAATAAAGTCCAAGGTAATTGGGGTGAAACGGTATTAGCGCGTATATTAGAGTCTTCGGGATTACGTGAAGGTCATGAGTTTGAAACGCAGGTGAGTATT
Source organism: Proteus sp. TJ1640 (assembly GCF_003144445.1). Lineage (NCBI taxonomy): Bacteria > Pseudomonadati > Pseudomonadota > Gammaproteobacteria > Enterobacterales > Morganellaceae > Proteus > Proteus sp. TJ1640. The sequence continues at coordinate 17,254 of NZ_PENY01000018.1, read as the reverse complement.
CGCCATGAAAATGGCGGTCGCTATCAACCTGACGTTATTGTGCACTTACCTCATGGCAGAGATGTCATTATCGACGCTAAAATGTCGCTGGTGGCATATGAAAAGTATTTTAGTAGTGATAACGATAGTGAACGTAAACAAGCGCTTTATGCGCATGTGAACTCAATTAAAGCGCATATTAAAGGATTGAGTGTAAAAGATTATCATAAACTACCGGGTGTAACGTCTTTAGACTATGTTTTAATGTTTATACCCATAGAGCCAGCTTATCTTGTTGCAATTGGTCATTCTCCTGACTTGTTAGAAGAAGCATTGAAAAACAATATTATGTTAGTTGGGCCATCTACTTTACTTGTTGCTTTGCGTACAATAGCTGCATTGTGGCGATATGAATATCAAAGTCAAAATGCGCAAGAAATTGCAGACAGAGCGGCTAAAATGTATGACAAATTAAGACTTTTCGTTGATGATATGCAAGGGCTAGGAAACAGTATTCAAAAAGCGCAGTCTGGCTATCTATTAGCGATGAAAAAACTCTCTGAAGGTCGTGGAAATCTTATCAGTCAAGCGGAAGGCTTTAAATCCTTAGGGGTTGAGATAAAAAAAACGATTGATAATGATCTCATTGAAAAATCAGCATCTGATTGATTTGATAAAATAAAGAGATAAAGACTTCTGAAAACGACCAGTACTAAATTTACTAAATTTTGATTAATTAGCGGGCAAATAATATGACTCAACAAACGAAGGAAACAACAGATTTTGGTTTCCAAACCGTTGACAAAGATGATAAACAAACCATGGTTGCAAGAGTTTTTCACTCTGTCGCGTCTAAATATGATTTAATGAATGACTTGATGTCATTTGGTGTTCACCGGATTTGGAAACGTTATACCATTGAAGCTAGTGGTGTAAGACGTAACCAACGCGTTCTTGATCTTGCGGGCGGTACTGGTGATTTAACGGCTAAATTCTCTCGTCTTGTGGGTGAAAATGGGGAAGTGGTTTTAGCTGATATTAATGACTCAATGTTGAAAATGGGACGTGAGAAGCTACGCGATCACGGTATTGTGGGTAATGTTAACTACGTACAAGCGAATGCTGAAGAATTACCTTTCCCTGACAACCATTTTGATTGTATCACTATCTCCTTTGGCTTACGTAATGTGACCGATAAGGCAAAAGCTTTACGTTCAATGTTTCGTGTATTAAAGCCAGGTGGACGCCTGCTGGTGCTGGAGTTTTCTAAACCTGTACTTGAACCTTTAAGCAAGATTTATGACGCTTACTCTTTCCATATCCTACCCAAAATTGGTCAAGTGATTGTAAATGATGCTGAAAGTTACCGTTATTTAACTGAGTCAATTCGCATGCATCCAGACCAAGAAACATTAAAAGGTATGATGGAAGAAGCGGGATTTGATCAAGTTACCTATACCAATATGACTGGAGGTATAGTTGCATTACACAAAGGATTTAAATTCTGAGATGGAAAAAGCCACTTTTTCTCATGATATTGCCTCTCAAGTACTGTATCCGCTGTTAACGGCATCCATGGAGACAGCACTTAATCATGTTTTATATCAGGAAAATGTGCTTAAACCTGCCCGCAATCGCCTTGCGGGCAAAGTATTGGCGCTTTCTATCAATGAGTTTCCTCGTTCCATTTACTTAGTCTTTAGTGAACAACAAGTTGATGTGTTAAGTCAGTGGGATGATGAAATTGATTGTTTGATAAAAACAAAACTATTAACTTTGATTAAGCTTCGTGACCGTCAAAAAATGTCAGAACTAATCAATCGTGGCGATATCACTATTGATGGTGATATGCAGGTTGTCCAAAATTGGTCTGCATTATTAGATATGGCGCAGTGGGACCCTGCGCAATATTTAGCACCTTATATTGGTGACATTGCGGCGCAAAGCCTGACTGTTGTTGCAGGAAAGGGCGTTCAGTTATTTTCTGCACTCTTAAATCATCAAAAAGATTATTTGCGCGACGCGTTAATTGAAGAGTGGAAAACCGCACCTAGTGCATTAGAAACCGTCCATTTTTATGATGAAATAGAAGAAGTTGCACAGCAAACCGCCGAGCTGGAAAAACGGTTAGGCTTATTGGAGAAAAAATAATGCTCCTTAGTGAGTTAAAGCGCCTCTATCATATTATTCAGGTATTTTTATCTTATGGGCTTGATGAGTTAATTCCTAAGCATCGAATTACTTTACCTGCAAGATTAGGATGCCGAGCACTATTTTGGATCAAAAATCAACATCCAGAAAAACCATTAGGTGAACGCTTACGACTCGCATTGCAAACATTAGGGCCTGTTTGGATTAAATTAGGTCAAATGTTATCAACTCGACGTGATCTCTTTCCTCCTCAAATTGCTGACCAACTTGCTTTATTGCAAGACAAAGTTGCTCCTTTTGATGGTAAGAAAGCACGACAATATATTGAAAAATCATTTGGTGGCCCTATTGACCAATGGTTTGATGATTTTGATGAAACCCCATTGGCTTCTGCTTCTATAGCGCAGGTTCATACTGCAAAATTAAAAGAAAACGGCAAAGAAGTGGTGCTCAAGGTTATTCGTCCCGATATTCAACCAGTGATTAAAGCGGATATCCGTTTGATGTATCGCTTGGCAAACTTATTACCGTTTTTACCTGATGGTCGTCGTTTACGACCAAAAGAGGTGATCCGCGAATATGAAAAAACATTACTTGATGAGCTAAATTTACTGCGTGAAGCTGCAAATGCTATTCAGCTACGTCGTAATTTTGAAAATAGCTCGATGTTGTATATTCCTGAAGTGTATTCAGATTATTGTCATGAAAACGTGATGGTCATGGAGCGTATTTATGGTATTCCCGTTTCTGACATTGAAGCGTTGAATGCACAAAAGACAAATATGAAACTTCTTGCGGAGCGTGGTGTAAAAGTCTTTTTTACTCAGGTGTTTAGAGATAGTTTTTTCCATGCAGATATGCATCCAGGTAATGTGTTTATTAGTTATGATCACCCTGAGAATCCATATTATATCGGTATTGATTGCGGTATCGTTGGCTCATTAAATAAAGAAGATAAACGCTATTTAGCTGAAAACTTTTTAGCTTTCTTTAACCGTGATTATCGAAAAGTTGCAGAATTACATGTTGATTCAGGCTGGGTACCCGCAGATACCAATGTAGAAGATTTTGAATTTGCGATCCGCACGGTATGTGAACCGATTTTTGAAAAACCTCTGTCTGAGATCTCATTTGGACATGTGTTACTTAATCTGTTTAATACCGCACGTCGTTTCAATATGGAAGTACAACCGCAGTTAGTTTTACTTCAAAAAACATTACTTTATGTTGAAGGGCTTGGGCGTCAGTTATATCCACAATTGGATTTATGGAAAACGGCAAAACCGTTTTTAGAAGATTGGTTGCATAGTCAAATTGGTATCACGGCCTTAGTGAATGGTATAAAGAGTAAAGCGCCTTACTGGATTGAAAAAATGCCAGAGATACCAGAGCTGGTTTATGATAGTCTGAAGCAACATAAAAATATGAAGTTAACGCTAGATAAATTGACGGAACAAATAAGTTCGCAAAGAGTCAAACATAGACAGTCTCTATTTTTATTGGGTATAGGTACAACACTGTTTTTATGCGGTAGCCTGTTTTTTGTTTCTGGTTTTAAAACATTATTCAGTGTTTTTATCAGTTTAGGCCTTCTTGCATGGATTTTGGGTTGGTTTAGATCTGGTAATCCACAATAAAAACACATCAAAGTTTGTCTTTGAGCAAGTTAAAAGATGAATTCGAGATTCCCGAAAATTGAATTCGTTGTATATAATGGGCACTGTTATTAAGTATAACCCCGAAAATAGTTGAGGAACATAAAATGGGCGGTATTAGCATTTGGCAATTACTTATCATTGCTGTCATCGTTGTTTTATTATTTGGTACAAATAAACTGCGCACATTGGGCTCAGATTTAGGTGCATCAGTAAAAGGCTTTAAAAAAGCGATTGGTGATGAAGCTGCAGATAAAGACACCAACAACGCTGAAAAAACAAATAACGACGCAGATTTTGATACTAAAAATTTAGCGCAGAAGACTTCAACAGAAGAGAAGTCTACAACTGAGAGCAAAAACAAAGAGCAGGTATAAACCGTGTTTGACATTGGTTTTAGTCAGCTGCTATTGGTCATGGTGATTGGTCTTGTTTTTCTGGGGCCAGAACGTTTGCCCGTAGCAGTAAAAACAATTGCTGGCTGGGTAAGGGCGCTACGCTCTTTGGCTGCGAATGTGCAAAATGAACTGACTCAAGAACTAAAACTTCAAGAACTCCAAGAGAGCTTGAAAAAAGTTGAAGAGAAAGCGAATTTACAAACATTATCACCAGAGCTGAAGGCGTCTATGGATGAGTTAAAAGAGGCTGCACAGTCTTTAAAACAAACTTATCAAGCACCTACAACGCCAGATCCCACTAAAGAGCAGTCTGTAAAAACCGACTCTACGGAACCTTCACCTTCTGATTTAGCCGCACTTGCTGAAGCTAATGAAGTTAATGATGATGCTAATCGCCATAAACCTGTGGCAGAAAGTGTTACAAAGACAGAAGTTCCTGTTACTCAGCCAGTAACAATAGAGAAAAAAATAACTGATCAGGTCAATGGTGAGCATTAAAACATGGCAGTAAATGATACCCAACCGCTGATCAGCCATTTAATAGAATTACGCAAGCGTTTGATGTATAGCTTGGTGTCAGTTCTTGTGGTTTTTTTAGCGCTGGTTTATTTTTCTAACGATATCTATCAATTAGTCTCGGCTCCATTACTTGATAAGTTGCCACAAGGGTCAAATATGAGTGCGACGGATGTTGCCTCTACATTTTTGACTCCGATTAAATTGACAATCATGGTATCCGTTTTTGCTTCTGTACCTGTTATTCTTTATCAGGTATGGGCTTTCATCGCACCAGCATTGTATAAACACGAACGTCGCTTAATGCTGCCATTACTTGTTTCAAGTACAGTATTATTCTATCTCGGTATGGCGTTTGCTTATTTTGTTGTGTTCCCTCTTGCGTTTGGTTTCTTTGTTAATACAACCCCAGAAGGGGTTAACTTTATTCCAGATATCAGTAAATATCTCAGCTTCGTGATGACGCTCTTTATGGCGTTTGGTGCGGCGTTTGAAGTACCTATTGCGATTATTTTACTGTGCTGGAGTGGTGTAACAACACCCGATGCGTTAAAGAAAAAACGTCCTTATATTCTTGTGGGTGCCTTTGTTGTTGGTATGGTATTGACACCTCCAGATGTTTTCTCTCAAACCTTATTAGCAATACCTATGTACTTACTGTTTGAAATTGGTGTCATGGTATCGCGTTTTTATGTGGGTAATGGCCGAAGAAAAACACCTGAAGAAGAAGCTGAAGAAGCAGAGGCGGAAGCTGAAACAGAGCAACAAAAATAATTTTAGAAACAATTTTCTAAAATCATATGATATTAGCCCAGCAATAGCTGGGTTAATTTTTTTAGGGGGACTCTTTTTTAAATTCTTTATTACTCACTGATTTTTTCACTTCGCTATTTAATATATTTAAAAGCAAAATTGAGCGAGCCTCACCATCAGGCTCTTGATATATAGCTTGGAGCCCTTGAAAAATACCCTCTGTAATTAACACACTATCACCACTATGAGGTACATTTTCTTCACTGTAAGAGAGAGTAGAAAGCTGAGGTATCTGCAGTGTATCAATCACATCTTGAGGCACTGTGACAGGATATTTCCCAAAGCGAACAAACGAGCTCACTCCACGTGTTGAGTTAATGGTCGTGGTATGGATCACTTCAGGATCAAACTCGATAAAAAGGTAATTAGGAAAAAGAGGCTCGGTTACCGCAGTGCGCTTTCCTCTTACTATTTTTTCTATGGTTACGATCGGTGTGAAACAGCCCACTTGCTGACGTTCTAAGTGTTCGATAGCACGAGGGATTTGTCCTCGTTTACAATACAGCAAGTACCAATTTTTCATAGTAGAGACAATAAGTTAGTTGATTTTAATTTACGAAATAATAGCAAATTTATCGTTGAGGTAACAGCTATCTATTGAGGTTAAATAAAAAATAGTTTAACGCGATCTTATACTAGAAAAAAATAGAAAAGCTGTGTTCATACGCAATAAAAGAGGTCATTTTTGTTAGTTTCAATTGGATCTCAGATAGAGGTAACAAGTTGACAAAAAAGTGATGGTAAAAACAAGAAAAAGCTTTCAAGATAATTATCTTAGAATTTTATTCATAATTATAAAGAGGTTCTGTAATGGAAGTTTTTTTATTAAGTAACGGAAAAATTGCCGGGGATCCACGTTGGTTAAGTTATGCAAAAGATAATATCGATAGCATGATCAAAAAACGTGGTATTCGTTCTGCTGTATTAATTGCCTATGCTGTTATTCGTTCTGATCATGACCAACGTGCTCGTGATTTATCAGAAGTGTTAGGTATTGAAGTGACTTGTATTGAGCATTTCGACTCAGAAGTTGATGCAATCAATAATGCGGAATGTATTTTAGTTAGCGGTGGTAATACTTGGTTATTAAACCAAATGTTGCATGAAAAAGGATTAGTTGTTCCTATTCAACGAGCTGTCCGTGAACGTAATATTCCTTATATTGGTTGGAGCGCAGGTTGTAACGTTGCAACCCCGACAATTCGTACCACTAATGATATGCCAGTACGTTCCTCTGTTATTATGCCATCGCTTGGTTTATTCCCTGTTCAAATTAACCCACATTATATTGATGCTTCTATTAGTGGCCATATGGGTGAAACACGCGATGAGCGTATTGCCGAGTTTTGTGCTATTAACCCTGAAGAGATTGTTGTGGCTATCCGTGAAGGTAGTTACTTACATATTCAAGGTGAAGAATTACATTATTACAGCGCTAAAAATGAAGGTTTTAAAATCTTCCAACATGGAAAAACATTCCCTGAACAGTTTGATACAAAATTACTTTCAGAGTGGGTTCCATTCCGCTGTTTATAAGTATCGTGAATGTTACTAAATAAAAAGCATTGCATTTTAGTGAGTTATGCGTTTAGCTTATAGCGTCTCAAAGAGGGCATTGTCCCTCTTTTCTTTCACTCACTGGCTCGTAAGATTATGATGAAATACCGCGATTTAAGAGATTTCCTTTCATTACTAGAAGAAAAAGGTGAATTAAAACGTATCACCTATGAAATAGATCCCTACCTTGAAATGACCGAAATAGCGGACAGAACTTTACGTGCCGGTGGGCCAGCACTGTTGTTTGAAAATCCTAAAGGGTATGATATGCCAGTGCTTTGTAACTTATTTGGTACACCTGAGCGTGTGGCAATGGGAATGGGGCAAGATGATGTTAAAGCCTTACACGAAGTTGGAAAGTTATTAGCTTTTCTAAAAGAGCCTGATCCTCCGAAAGGTTTTCGTGATCTCTTCGATAAGTTACCTAAATTTAAGCAAGTTTTAAATATGCCAACAAAACGCTTAAGTAAAGCACCTTGTCAGGAAGTCGTTTTAACGGGTGATGATGTTGATTTAACAAAGATCCCCGTTATGCATTGTTGGCCTGAAGATGCAGCACCTTTGATTACTTGGGGATTAACGGTAACTCGTGGCCCATTAAAAGAGCGCCAAAATCTGGGTATTTATCGCCAGCAAGTGCTGGGTAAAAATAAAGTGATTATGCGCTGGTTATCGCATCGTGGTGGTGCGTTAGATTTTCAAGAATGGTGTCAAAAACATCCCGGCGAGCGATTTCCTGTATCTGTGGCATTAGGAGCTGATCCTGCCACTATTTTAGGTGCCGTAACACCAGTACCCGATACATTATCTGAATATGCATTTGCTGGATTATTACGGGGTAATAAATCAGAAGTTGTAAAATGCCTATCCAATGATCTTGAAGTGCCAGCAAGTGCTGAGATTATCCTTGAAGGTTACATTGAACCAGGCGAATTAGCCCCAGAAGGGCCATATGGCGATCACACTGGATATTATAATGAGATTGACTCTTTTCCTGTGTTTACCATTACGCATTTAACGCGCCGTAAAGATGCAATTTATCACTCCACCTATACAGGGCGCCCACCCGATGAACCCGCAGTATTAGGTGTTGCATTGAATGAAGTGCTTGTTCCGATATTACAAAAACAGTTTCCTGAGATTGTAGATTTTTATTTACCCCCTGAAGGATGTTCTTACCGTTTAGCCGTTGTGACAATGAAGAAACAGTATGCGGGTCATGCTAAACGCGTAATGATGGGGGTTTGGTCTTACTTACGGCAATTTATGTACACAAAATTTGTGATTGTTTGCGATGATGATGTCAATGCAAGAGATTGGAAAGACGTGATTTGGGCAATCACGACCAGAATGGACCCTGCGAGAGATACCATTATGATGGAAAATACGCCTATTGATTATCTCGACTTCGCTTCACCTGTTTCAGGATTAGGATCAAAAATGGGTCTTGATGCGACCAACAAATGGCCTGGTGAGACAGATAGAGAATGGGGTAGACCTATTGTGATGTCTGATGAAGTTAAGCAACGAGTCGATACTATTTGGGAACAGCTCGATATTCTTAAATAATAACAGAGGAACAACATGGCAATACTGAATTGTAAAGTCTCACTTGTTGAGCCGATGACAGATACGGTTTATCGGGTAAGGCTATTACCCGATGGCGAATTTGATTTTCAGGCTGGGCAATATCTTTTAGCCGTTATGGATGAACGTGATAAACGCCCTTTTTCTATTGCATCTATACCTGAAAATAAAGACTTTATTGAACTTCATATTGGTGCGTCTGAACTCAATCTTTATGCGATGGCAGTACTTGATGTGATATTAGAAAAACAGCAGCTTACCATTGATATTCCTCATGGAAATGCGTGGTTTAAAAAAGAGAGTCAACGTCCTTTACTATTAATTGCTGGCGGTACGGGATTTTCTTATACCCACTCAATTTTATTGGCTGCATTAGCTGAAAACCCACAACGCTCTATTACGATTTATTGGGGGGGAAGAGAAAGCGTTCACCTCTATGACCTTAATGAATTACAAGAATTATCAGAATTGTATCCATCTTTAACGGTCGTGCCTGTAGTCGAGCAACCGGATGAAAATTGGCGAGGTCGAAAAGGTACGGTATTAACGGCGATAAGCGAAGATTTTGGCGATTTATCAGAATATGATATTTACATCGCAGGGCGTTTTGAGATGGCTAAAATTGCCAGAGATCGTTTTTGTAATGAGCGCAATGCAGATAAAACACGCTTATTTAGTGATGCTTTTGAATTTATCTGATAAAACGATAATATCCCATCATTTGTTATTATTTTCGTTTTTAAAACCATAAAAAAACCCGCCCCTGACGGCGGGAAAATGGTTTCTAACCATGCAATCGAAGTGAATACTTTCCCAACGATAAGAATGTGGATAGACAGAATGCCGTATTAAACACGTTCTATAATCGTTGCAATACCTTGTCCTAATCCAATACACATTGTGGCTAAGCCAAACTGCGCATCTTTACGCTCCATAATATTTAATAATGAAGTAGTTATTCGAGATCCAGAGCAACCTAAAGGATGTCCTAAGGCAATCGCTCCACCATTTAAATTAATTTTGTCATCAATACTATCGAGTAAATTCATTTTCTTCATGCAAGCTAATGACTGTGCGGCAAAAGCTTCATTTAGCTCAAAAATATCAATATCACCTAATGTTAATCCTGCTTTTTTCAATGCGATTTCTGTTGCAGGAACTGGGCCATAACCCATAATTGCGGGATCACACCCTGTAACAGCCATAGCACGAATAACAGCTCGAGGCTTTAAATTGTGCTCTTTAGCATAACGTTCACTGGTAATAAACATCGCTGATGCGCCATCCGAAACTGCGGATGAATTTCCGGCTGTTACAGAGCCTGTTGCGGGATCAAATACAGGTTTCAGTTGTGCTAAATCATCAAGACTTGGGTTATAACGAATAACTTCGTCATTTTTGACATTGATGAAATTACCTGCTGCATCATGACCATTGATAGCCACTATCTCATTATCAAAATAGCCTTGCTGTGTTGCAATCGCGGCTAAATGGTGTGAGCGATAAGCAAATTTATCTTGCTCTTCGCGTGAAATTTGGAATGACTTTGCTAGCATTTCTGCTGTTAAGCCCATGGAAAATGAGGCTTTAGCAACAGAAAGATTAAGAGATGGATTAAAATCTGCATTATAAGTCATTGGCACATGACCCATATGTTCAACACCACCAATTAATGCCACTTGGCTATCACCAAGCATAATTTGGCGAGCGCCATCATGTAATGCTTGCATTGATGAACCACATAAGCGATTAACCGTGACAGCCGGCACTTTATGAGGAAGTTCGGCTAATAATGCAGCGTTACGTGCAATATTGAAACCTTGTTCTAAGGTTTGCTGTACGCAACCCCAAATTACATCACCAATATCATTAGGATTAATATTAGGATTACGTTTTAGTAGTGCTTGCATCAGGTGAGCAGAGAGGTTTTCTGCTCTAACATGGCGAAAAGCACCGCCTTTAGAGCGTCCCATAGGAGTACGAATACCATCAATTATGACAACCTTTTCCATTTCATCTCTCCTTAAGCGAGTTCTCTGATGTTAACATCTACTTTTGCGGGTTTTGGATAATAGGTTTCGTTGTGTTGCGCTTTTTGTTTTAAGCTTTCAGGGATTTGATAGAGTGGCCCTAATGACGCATATTGTTGTGCATCTGCAACAAATTTCGCTGTTCCAATAGTATCGAGGTAACGGAATACACCACCATGGAAAGGAGGGAAGCCTAAGCCATATACTAGTGCGATATCAGCTTCGGCTGGTGAAGCAATAATGCCTTCATCTAGACAACGAATAACTTCATTGATCATTGGGATCATCATGCGAGCGATAATTGCGTCTTGGCTAAACTCTTGTGTTTTGCCTGCATTTTGCTGAATAAGCGTTTGAATTTGACCATCAACAGATTTCTGTTTTTTACCCCGTTTATCAACAGAGTAATTATAGAAACCATGATTATTTTTCTGACCATATCGCTGTTGCTCATATAAAAGAGCAATAGCATCTCGCTCAATCGTCCCCATTCTGTCAGGGAAACCTTGAGCCATAACAGCTTGAGCATGATTAGCTGTATCAATACCCACAACATCAAGTAAATAAGCTGGACCCATTGGCCAACCAAATACTTTTTCCATCACCTTATCAACAGCAATAAAATCAGCACCGTCTCTTAGTAATAGAGAAAAACCCGCAAAATAAGGAAAAAGGACTCTGTTTACAAAGAAGCCGGGACAATCATTAACGATGATCGGTGTTTTTCCCATTTTGCTTGCATAACTCACAATACGGTTAATGGTCTCTTCACTGGTTTTTTCACCTTTAATAATTTCCACTAAAGGCATGCGATGGACAGGATTAAAGAAATGCATACCACAGAAATTTTCTGGGCGCTTTAAGGATTTTGCGAGCAATGAGATAGGTATCGTTGAGGTATTGGAAGCAAGGATCGCGTTATCGGCTAATAATGCTTCTGTTTCAGCAAGTACAGTTGCTTTTACTTTTGGGTTTTCAACAACGGCTTCAACCACAATATCGACATCGCTGATAGCGGCATAATTTAGTGTTGGTTGAATAGAGGCGAGCGTTTTTGCCATATCTACAGCACTCATTCGACCTTTTTCTTGACGTTTTTGTAGCAGGCTTAACGCTTCATTCATTCCCAGCTCAAGGGATTTTTGGTTAATATCCTTCATGACAACAGGGATACCTTTTAAGGCAGATTGGTAGGAAATCCCACCGCCCATGATCCCCGCACCTAATACAGCAGCCTGTTTAGGCAATTCGGCATGCCGTTTTTTTGTGATATTTTTGACGTACTGATCATTAAGGAAAATACCAACTAAGGCTTTTGCAACATCAGTACGTGTGAGCTTAACAAAGTTTTCAGTTTCGAGAGCCAGCGCTTCATCTCTATTTAGGAAGGCTGCTTTTTCAATCGTTTTTACTGCGGTGATAGGCGCAGGATAGTGAGGGCCTGCTACTTTCATCACCATACCTTTAGCCACACTGAAAGACATTTTGTGTTCAAGCTCTGTCAGTCTTAATGGCGCTGTTTTTGGATGACGTGCTGCTTTCCAATCAATTTGACCATCAATCGCTTGTTCGATTAATGAAATAGCACTCTCTTTTAAATTTTCTAAAGGAATAATTGCTTGAATTAATCCATTTTGAAGTGCTGTTTGAGCATCAATATCCTTACCGGTAGTAATAATTTCTAATGCATTATCGACACCGATCAAACGAGGAAGACGTACTGAACCGCCAAAGCCCGGCATGATCCCCAGTTTTGTTTCCGGCAAACCGATACGTAAATCAGGAGAAGCAATACGAAAATCAGTAGCAAGGACGCACTCACAGCCGCCACCAAGTGCATAGCCATTGATAGCGGAAATAGTAGGAACAGGTAAGTCTTCAAGTCGACTAAAAATCTGATTAGAGAAATGTAGCCACTGAGTCAATTCTTCTTCAGGGGCATCAAATAGGGACAGAAACTCAGTGATGTCAGCACCGACAATAAAGGCAGGTTTTTCAGAACGTAAAATAACACCTTTTAGATCTTGTGTTGCCTCTAATACGGTTAAAGCTTCGCTTAGCATCGCAACTGTTTTGGTATCTAATTTATTAATAGAGCCTTTGGCGTTAAAAACGAGTTCAACAATACCTTGTTTCACCCAATCGACTTGAATATTTTCGCTTTGATAGAGCATTTGTATTCTCCCTAAAAGTATAGACTGGTATGACCAGATAGTGAGAGTGTGAATACAATGTTAAATAAATGCAAATTATTGATTAAAAAACTGCAAAGGGGATCACAGTGAAATTATTTAACTTATTGAATTTTATATTGTTGCTCTATTTGATAAAAATAAGTGAAATAAATCGCTAATAATCTATTTTTGTTATGGTGTTAGCCACTAAAAGAGTTGGCGTGTTAAGCTGAATCATTAACAATGAATAAGATAAGGTAATTAATAATGGAAAAATTGCTCTCTCTGTACCAAGAACATATCAAAACTCTACAAAATCGTACTCGTGATGCTTTATCCAGACACCATCTTGATTCTGTATTAATTCATTCTGGTGAACCTATCCGTGTTTTCCTTGATGACAGTGATTATCCTTTTAAAGTGAATGCTCACTTTAAAGCATGGGTGCCTGTAACAGATGTACCACATTGTTGGTTATTAGCGGATGGCGTTAATAAACCTAAATTATGGTTCTATTCTCCTGTTGACTATTGGCACAGTGTTGAAGCTTTACCAAGTAGCTATTGGACGCATGAAATTGAGTTAATTCATCTCAAAAATGTTGATGATATTCAAAAAGAGTTAGCACCTTATATTAATAAAAATACCGCTTATATTGGCCCAAATACACAGCGAGCAGAATCATTAGGTGTGAGTATTGATAATATCAACAAGCAATCTCTTCTTGATTATTATCATTACTATCGTGCCTATAAAACAGGTTATGAATTAGCTTGTATGCGTGAAGCACAAAAAATGGCTGTCAACGGGCATATTGCCGCTCGAGAAGCTTTTCAAGCGGGATTAAGTGAGTTTGATATTAATATGGCGTATTTAATGGCTACGGGTCATCGTGATACCGATGTTCCTTACGGTAATATTGTCGCTTTAAATGAACATGCCGCTGTTTTGCATTACACAAAATTAGATCATGAATCACCGGATGAATATCGTAGTTTCCTTATTGATGCAGGGGCTGAATATAATGGTTATGCTGCTGATATAACTCGTACTTATAGCGCAAAAGAAAACCATGAATTTACTTCATTAGTTAAAGATATGAATGATGCACAACAATCGCTGATTGCAACAATGAAAGCGGGTGTGCGTTATACTGAATACCATGTTCAAATGCATCAACGTATTGCTGGGCTACTTAATAAGTACGGTATTGTTAAAGGCGTGAGTGAAGAAGAGATGGTAAGTGCTGGGTTAACCACACCATTTTTACCTCATGGTTTAGGGCATGCTTTAGGTCTGCAAGTTCATGATGCGGCAGGATTTATGCAAGATGATAAAGGAACTCATTTAGCGGCTCCTGCAATGTATCCATTCTTACGTTGCACTCGTATTGTTGAACCAGGCATGGTATTAACCATTGAACCTGGATTTTACTTCATCGATTCTTTATTAGAGCCTTGGAAAGAAGGAAAATACAGTACTCATTTCAATTGGAAGCTTATTGAGCATTTCAAACCATTTGGTGGCATTCGTATTGAAGATAATATTATTATCCACGATAACAAAATTGAAAATATGACCAGAGACTTACACTTAGCCTGATGAAAGCGTATTTGATCCCCGCTGAAACTGTAGAATTCAGTGAAGAAATAAAGAAGAGTCGTTTTATTACATTTATTGCTCACACTGAAGGTATTGATTCAGCAAAAGCTTATATCCAGTCTATCAAAGAGCAATTTCCTGATGCCCGACACCACTGTTGGGCTTTTGTTGCAGGAAGGCCCGATGATTCACAACAGTTAGGTTTTTCTGATGATGGTGAGCCAACAGGTACGGCGGGGAAACCTATTCTTGCACCTCTTTTAGGGAGTGGGATGGGAGAAGTTACCGCCGTGGTTGTTCGGTATTTCGGTGGGATCAAATTAGGAACCGGTGGGTTAGTTAGAGCTTATGGTAGTGGCGTTCAACAAGCATTAAAGCTTTTGCCAACAAAAACGAAAGTGCCACAGTTACGTTTTAGTGTAGCGTGTGAATATTCACTTGTTTCATTACTTGAACAAGTCGTTGAACAATATCATGGGCAAGTACTTTCAAGTGAATATACTGATAAAGTTACTTTTATACTTTCATTGCCTGCAGTGCATAGCGGCGAAGTTGAAGTTAAACTACGTGATATAAGTCGTGGCAGTATGCAATTAATCCCGTTAGATAAAAATGAATAAT
This sequence comes from Proteus sp. TJ1640, assembly GCF_003144445.1. Lineage (NCBI taxonomy): Bacteria > Pseudomonadati > Pseudomonadota > Gammaproteobacteria > Enterobacterales > Morganellaceae > Proteus > Proteus sp. TJ1640. The sequence goes on along the minus strand of NZ_PENY01000018.1, from coordinate 2,171 downwards.
CTTTGCTATCAAGGAAATCGCTAAATGCATTTTCGTTCAATAACCCGTATTGTCGGACTGCTTGTTATCTTATTTTCTGTCACGATGATCATTCCTGGTATTGTCGCACTAATATATCGAGATGGTGCAGGGCGTGCATTTAGCCAAACATTTATTGTAGCGTTGATCATTGGGTTAATGCTGTGGATCCCCAACCGACATAAAAAAAGTGAGCTTAAACCTAAAGAAGGTTTTTTGATTGTTGTCTTATTTTGGACAGTACTGGGTAGTGTTGGGGCATTGCCGTTTATCTTTTCTGAACAACCTCATCTTTCTATTACCGATGCCTTTTTTGAATCATTCTCAGGACTAACTACAACAGGTGCCACAACGCTTGTAGGGCTAGATTCATTACCTAAAGCTATTTTGTTTTATCGACAAATGCTTCAATGGTTAGGGGGGATGGGGATCATTGTCTTAGCTGTCGCTATTCTTCCTCTTTTAGGTGTTGGGGGAATGCAGCTCTATCGTGCAGAAATGCCGGGGCCATTGAAAGATAATAAAATGCGACCTCGAATTGCAGAAACAGCAAAAGCACTTTGGCTTATCTATGTTTTATTAACGATCATTTGTGCTTTAGCATTATGGATTGCAGGCATGGATGTGTTTGATGCAATTTCTCATAGTTTTTCAACTATTGCGATTGGTGGATTTTCTACTCATGATGCCAGTATTGGTTATTTTAATAGTCCAACCATTAACATCATTATTGGTGTATTCCTTCTGATCTCTGGTTGTAACTTTGGTTTGCACTTTGCTGTACTAACGGGAAGAAGTTTAAATATCTATTGGCGTGATCCTGAATTTCGTATGTTTATCTCAATTCAATTGGGATTGGTCATTATCTGCAGCGGTATTCTTTGGCTTTATTCTGTATATGATTCTGGATGGATAACGATAAATCAGGCCTTTTTCCAAGTTGTTTCTATGGCGACAACAGCGGGCTTTGCCACGGATAGTTTTGCACAATGGCCTGCATTTTTACCTCTTCTATTATTATGTTCGGCATTTATTGGTGGTTGTGCGGGATCAACCGGCGGGGGATTGAAAGTCATTCGTATCTTGCTTTTATTTCTACAAGGCAATCGTGAATTAAAACGTCTTGTTCACCCGAATGCAGTTTATACCATCAAACTTGGTCACCGAGCATTACCCGAACGTATTATTGAAGCCGTGTGGGGATTTTTCTCTGCTTATGCATTGGTATTTATTATTAGTTTAATGTTGTTGATAGCGACAGGCGTTGATGAATTCTCTGCATTTTCTGCTATTGCTACCACATTAAATAATCTTGGTCCTGGATTAGGTATTGTCGCTGACAACTTCACGACAATGAATCCAGCGGCAAAATGGATATTGGTTGTAACAATGTTATTTGGACGACTAGAAGTTTTCACACTATTGGTTTTATTTACCCCAACGTTTTGGCGTGATTAACCTAATACAAGGAGTAATGTATGAGCGCGCTATTATTGTATTGTAGTACTGATGGTCAAACTAAAAAGATAATGACACAAATCGCAAATGAATTAAGACAACACGGTCATGAATGCGATGTGAGAGATTTAACCTCTGTTCAGCAGAGTTTAAATTTATCTGCTTATAATAAAGTTTTAGTGGGTGCTTCTATTCGTTATGGTTACTTTAATAAAGCTCTCGATAAATTTATCACTCGTCATCTTGTTCAATTGAATAGCATGCCGTCCGCATTCTTTGGCGTTAATCTTACGGCAAGAAAAGCAGAAAAGAATACACCTGAGACGAATGCTTATATGCGTAAGTTTCTAGATAAGACTCCATGGAAGCCAACGTTAACGGGTGTATTTGCTGGTGCACTTTTTTATCCTCGCTATAAATGGATTGATAGAGTCATGATCCAGTTAATTATGAAGATGACTAAAGGTGAAACGGATCCTACAAAAGAAATTGAATATACAGATTGGAATAAAGTAAGCGAATTTGCGACGCATTTTGCCAAAATTGAGTGATATTTAATCTTTTTTGTGGGGTTTTTATACGTCTTGTTGGAGTTTTGACCGAACAGAAAATTATTTTAAAAAAACACTTGCGCTAATCCGAGATCTCCCTATAATGCGCATCCACTGACCGGCGATGAGCAAACAACAAGCCAC